>JAAXHV010000151.1 GCA_012270695.1 Gammaproteobacteria bacterium
CCCCCTTTTACGTTGAAACTGAAGCGTCCAGGTTTGTATCCCCTGGAGCGCGCCTCCTGGGTGGCCGCAAACAACTCCCTGATCGGCGTAAACAGGCCGGTATACGTAGCCGGATTTGAACGCGGGGTGCGCCCGATGGGGCTTTGGTCGATGTCCACCACCTTATCGATATACTCAAGGCCGGATATCGATTGGTAAGGAGCCGGTTTGATGGCGGCAAGGTTCAGTTCGCGCGCGGCAATCCGGTACAAGGTATCATTGATCAGCGTCGACTTGCCCGATCCTGAAACACCGGTGACACAGGTCATCAGTCCCAGCGGCAGTTCCAGTTGAATGGATTTCAGGTTGTTGCCCGTAGCGCCGGCCAGTATCACCACCCGCTCCGGGTCAGGCCTGACTCGCAGCCGCGGCATATCGATCCGCTTGCGTCCGGACAAGTAGGCGCCGGTCAGGGAAGCCGCACACTGCGCAATTTCTTCCGGGTATCCCTGCACAACCACATTGCCACCGTGTACGCCGGCCCCCGGACCCATATCGATGACATGATCGGCAGCATTAATGGCCTCTTCATCATGCTCAACGACGATCACGGTGTTGCCCATGTCGCGCAGCTGCTGCAGCGTTGCCAGCAGTCGTTTGTTATCCCGTTGATGCAAGCCTATGGAAGGTTCATCCAGGACATACATGACGCCGACCAGCCCCGCGCCTATCTGACTTGCCAGACGTATCCGTTGCGCCTCGCCACCCGACAGGGTTTCCGCACTCCTGTCCAGGGTCAGGTAATCCAGACCAACGTTGATCAGGAAACGCAGCCGGTCTTCCACTTCTTTCAATATGCGCGCGGCGATTTCCCCGCGCCGTCCCGGGATTGTCAGACGTTGAAAAAATGCCTGCGCCTGCATTACCGGCATGGCTGTGATTACCGGCAGGTTGGTATTATTTACAAATACATTCCGGGCTGCCTCATTAAGGCGTTGCCCGGCGCAGGACGGGCAAGGCTGACTGCTCTGGTACTTATTCAATTCTTCCCTGATCATCACTGATTCGGTTTCCAGGTAGCGTCGTTGCATATTCGGGATAACGCCTTCAAAGGTATGTGTGCGCCTGACGATACCGCGCTTGCTGTGCAGGTATTCAAATTCAATTTCCTCACTGCCGCTGCCGTGCAGGATAACCTGCCGGATGCGTTCATCCAGTTCGGCATACGCGCTATCGATAGCAAATCCATAGTGCTTTGCCAGCGATTTTATCAACTGGAAGTAGTAGGCATTGCGCCGGTCCCAGCCGCGTATGGCGCCGTCCGGCAGACTCAGTGATCGGTCCTGGACGATCTTATCGGCATCAAAAAACTGGATGACGCCAAGGCCGTCGCAACGGGAACAGGCGCCCGCAGGATTGTTAAACGAAAATAATCGGGGTTCCAGTTCACTCAGGCTGTAACCGCATTCCGGGCAGGCAAATCGGGTTGAGAACACCATTTCATCCGTCTCGGATTCATTCATCGAAGCGACAATCGCCAGGCCATCTGACAGGCGCACTGCGGTTTCCAGTGATTCGGCCAGCCGCAAACCGATATCGGGACGTACCCGAAAACGGTCCACTACCACCTCGATAGTATGTCTTCTACGCAGGTCCAATGGTGATATATTTTCCAGTTCTACCACTTTTCCGTCTATGCGAGCACGCACGAAGCCCTCGGCCCTGATTCTTTCAACTATTTGTATATGTTCGCCTTTCCTGTCCTGTACCACGGGCGCCAGTAACATCAATCGACTCTCCTGCGGTTGTTCCAGTATCAGGTCCACCATCTGGCTTATGGTCTGGGCGGCCAACAGGGTCTGGTGTTGCGGACAGCGCGGCTCACCCACCCGGGCAAACAACAGGCGCAGGTAATCATAGATTTCGGTAATTGTGCCTACCGTGGAACGCGGGTTATGGGACGTTGACTTCTGCTCGATGCTGATAGCCGGCGACAGTCCTTCTATATGGTCCACATCAGGTTTTTCCATCATGGACAGGAATTGCCTGGCATAAGCGGACAAAGACTCCACGTAACGGCGCTGGCCGTCTGCATAAATGGTATCAAACGCCAGAGACGACTTGCCCGACCCTGATAAACCGGTGATCACAATCATCCGGTCCCTGGGGAAATCCAGGTTGATGTTTTTCAGGTTATGGGTTCTGGCTCCCTTGATCCGTATGGTATCCACGATGTTTGCATTAGTTTGGCTGAATTTAATATAAACTGCTAATATAAGGGATGCTTTGCATGAGTCCAACCGGGTTTTCCACCTGGCTGAAAAATAGTCGTGCGAGTTTTTATTACAATGTAACAGAAAGGAGTGGAATTATGGCCAGAGGAATTAATAAAGTCATTCTAATAGGAAACTTAGGAAACGATCCGGATGTAAGATATACATCAGGAGGCTCGCCCATCGCCAATGTCAGCCTGGCGACTTCAGATTCGTGGCGGGATAAGGAAACGGGTGACCTGCAGGAACGCACGGAATGGCATCGAATCGTATTTTTCAGCCGGCTGGCGGAGATAGTATCCGAATATTTACGTAAGGGTTCAAAGATCTACGTGGAAGGGCGCTTACAAACGCGTAAATGGCAAGACCGTGATGGAAATGACCGGTATACGACGGAAATCGTGGCCAATGAGATGCAAATGCTGGACAGCAAGGGCAGCACTCAGGAATTTACCGGAACCTCTGCCCCGGCGCGCAAACCGGCCGGGGCGGGCGCTCCCTTGCAGCAGGGCAACACTACTGGTGATGGTGGTGAATTCGTTGATGACGATATTCCCTTCTGAGCCTCTATCGATCCTACAGTGCGTCCCGCGGCATTGCCGTTGCGCGGGGCGCCTGACAACCGAACAGAAAATAATGATAGCCAACGGGTGTGGGACGTTATGGATCTCCAAAGACATTTCCTGAATATTTTTGCGTCCATCGTGACGATGATGCTGATTTCACTTTTTCTGTACACCCAAGTACTCGAGAATGAGAGGAAAATATTTGATTCAGCAGCAAAAAGATACCAATCATACCTGCTGGCCGATGAATTGCGACAAAGTGCGGATGACCTCACCCGTATGGCAAGAACTTACGCGGTGACGGGCGATCCGAAGTACAAGGACTACTTCGACCAAATCCTGGCTATAAGGAACGGGGACGCGCCACGCCCCGCAGATTATCACAACATCTACTGGGATTTCGTTGCAGCTACAGGGTCTTCGCCGCGGATGGATATGCCTGCCAGATCGTTGAAAGAATTGATGAAGGATGAAGATTTCACGGAAACCGAGTTTGCTCTCTTGCAGGAAACAGAAAACGAATCCAACGAACTCGTGAACCTGGAAAACCGGGCAATGAATGCTATGACGGGTGTCTTTGAAGATGGTATGGGACGGCATACCCAGGGCGAGCCTGACAGGGCACTGGCCCGCAACCTGTTGCACGGTGACGAGTATCATAAGGCCAAGGAAAAAATAATGAAGCCCCTGGAGAAGTTTTTCGAAGCCATCGATCATAGAACCTCGGGTGAAATCTCAGTTTATCGTGACAGACAACGCCGGGTAAACCTGGTTCTGATGGCCACCTTGGGATTGTCCGCCTTACTCGCCTTGATTTCCCTTACCCTGGGGATAGTGTCTCTGAGAAAGAAAGGAGCGGGCAGCGGGAAGTCAAGGTTAGCGCAACGTCTGGCTGCCAGCGGTTACCGCTCTCCTTCTCCCGCTGGCAAGGGGACGGCACGGGACTTGCTGGCCAGGCGTCTCTCGACTACCGCTTCACCAGCTGACGCCAAAGAAGGTCAAGAGACAAAAACGGAAGAGAGTTCCCTGCTGTTTTTTGTCAGAAACTTCTGGAATAACTGGCCGCTTATTGTAGCTGCAGTCGTCATTACCTTTATGACGCTGGGATTGTCCTGGTGGTTTCTGAGTGAAAATAGAATTCAATCCTATACCAAGGTCAGGGATGAGTTGAAATTTACCCTGGATACTACCCACATCGCCGTCATTGACTGGTTAAATCAAGTCAGCCGGGACGCTTCCGGCTTTGCCGGGATGGTCAGTCGCCAGGTTTCCAATGAAACACTGCAACTGATCAAAGATCATCCCGATCATATACTCCACCAGCATTTGGCGGCTTCGGTGATTGCAGAGGTGGAAAACCTGGAAACCACCTCCCTACAGGATGAACTGGGAAGTTTGGCAACGGACTCGAGTATTGCTGATTCGGAACTGTTTGAAAATTATATAATCGCCGACCCCAAGGGTATTGTACTCTCCAGTAACCGGGCAGACCTGATCGGGAAATACTTTGCGTTTCCCAGCGATATCATGGAGCGAATGCAAACCCAAAAAACGGTTATCAGCTTTCCTGACCGGCAGGCAAATAATAACTTACTGTCGCACAATATCGTTTTCGGTTCCCTTATCGACGATAACAAGGGCGCTGTTTTCATCATGGCATCCCCCCAGCGAATGCTGGCTAAAATCTTGAGAAGGGGATACTCAGGGAATTACGGCGAAATATACATGGTCGACGCCGAGGGTCGATTTATCACCGAACCCCGCTGGAAAGAGGAAATGTACGACAAGGGCTGGGTGAGTCCGGATACCCGCTCTGTCGTGGGGATGACTGTCAGCCAACATGGAAACGCTACCCGGCCCGCTGAACCCCCTCTCTCCGTCAGCCGCGTTGTTGCGGGGGACGGCGGTGGAGATTTGAATGAATATGAGAATTACCTGGGAGACGAGGTTGTGGGATATTGGAGTTGGGACAATACCTACGGCTTTGGCATCATCAACGAGTTCAAGAGTCAGGATGCCTTTGCAACATACAGGGCCTATAAAAATCAGGCGCTGGCAGGCAGCTGGTTCACCGTGGGGTTAATCCTGGCCCTGACGCTGATATCTATCTGGAGCCGCACAAAGGTTGCCAGGGCGAACGAGGAGATGAAGGACGCCTTCAAGACGATCAAGTCACATAACGACAAGCTTGCCCAGGACCTCAGGATTGGCCAAAAGGTCCAGATGGATATGTTGCCCGACCCGATCAAGGGTGACGGTTTCAACCTGGAAGCTTTTTTGAAGCCGGCGCAAAGTGTTTCAGGGGATTTTTATGATTTTTCCATCCTGCATGATGAAAAAGTGTACTTTTGTGTGGGGGACGTTTCCGGCAAAGGCATACCGGCGTCTTTGTTCATGTCTGTTACCAAGTCCCTGCTCAATAAAATACTGGACCAGACTGACCAGACGAAAGATATCATTACCCGGGTCAACCGGGAATTATACGTAAACAATGACAGCAACATGTTTGTGACCCTGGTCCTGGGGATCGCAGATCTGAAATCAGGAGAGCTGCTTATTACCAATGCCGGACATAACCAGCCGTTTATTAAAAAACGTACGGGAGAACTTATCTGCATCGAAGAGACCCAGGGGCCTCTGGTAGGCACATTTGAAGGCATAGAGTTTCGACAAAAATCCATTGAAATGGACAAGGGTGATACGGTGCTGTTTTATACCGACGGCGTGACTGAAGCCCAGAACATGCGGGACCAGTTTTATGACGATGATCGGTTAAAGGAATTGCTGGAAAAAAACCAGTTTAAAACCGCCAAAGATATGACGAATAGCGTTTTCCGAAGCGTTATCCGGTTTATAGGACGGGCTGATCAATTCGACGACATCACTATCCTGTCCTTCCAATACACCGGCCTGTAAACAGGGCAGGTTTTGGCCCGGGTTTTAATACCCGGTGCGGTTTAAAGCAGGTTTTGGTTAAAGGTATGGATAGACATTCAATAGATTGGCATGGCTATATACCGGCGATAACCACCCCCTTTGATAAGTCGGGTGATCTTGATCTGACTGCGTTGAAGGGGCTTGTCGATTGGTTACTCGAACAGGGGATGCATGGTCTTATCGTAGCCGGGACAACAGGAGAATGGTATTCCCTTTCGTCCCAGGAAAGGAGGGATCTCTTCAAAACCGTTGCCGAACAGGTAGGCGGAAGGGTTCCCGTCATTGCCGGGTGCAGTGCTTTCACTGCCAACCAAGCCATAGACAATGCCAGGGCAGCGGCGGATTATAAATTTGACGGTATTTTGTTGACGCCCCCTCCTTATATAGTACCCAGTGACAGGGAGATAGTCGCTTATTATCAATCGGTTGCAAAAGAGAGCACTTTGCCTGTCTGTGTTTATAACTGGCCGCCGGGAACAAATGTCGATATGGGCCTGGACCTTATCGGGCAGCTCACGGAAATTGATAAAGTGGTTGCTTTAAAGATGTCTACACCTGATATAGGCGGATTATGTGAACTGTTTTTTGAGTTGAAGCATAAAGTAAGAATGTTCTTCTTTGCATCAACCAGGTTAGGTGTCTCATTGGCGCGAAACAGCGGTCTTGACGGGACAATGGGAGCTGCGGCTGTGCTCGGGAGAGATCATCCTGATATGTTCAATGCGGTATGGGCGGGCGATTATGAGCGTGCTGAAGCGCTGGCTGATAGAGATATGCGTATGATGAGAGCATTGTTTACGCCTGATCTGACGTCACAGTTCGGGTCGGCGCCGGCGGTGTTTAAAGAGGCACTGAGAATGCAGGGTGTTCCTGCCGGGTATCCACGCCCACCAATTTTGCCGCTTACACCTGACGAGTCTGAAAAGGTCAGAGAGGTTTTGCAGGATCTGGGCTTGGTATAGCTTTATTGCAAACCTTATCAGTGAGTAACTATGACGTCATTGTTATAGGCGCCGGCATCCTCGGCAGCGCCACCGCATTCTACCTCTCGAAAAAAGGGGTAAAAGTGTTGGTGGCTGACAGGACAGAACCAAATCAAGGCGCTTCGGGCAGGAATGCCGGTTCGCTTCATTTTCAGTTGGAGTCAAGTATGGTGGGGTCGCTTGCCTCCAATCCCGAAAGTCTGGGAAACCTGGTCACTACGAACCTTCAGGCGATTGAAGACTGGCGTGGACTCGAAGCCGATTTGGGCGCGGACCTGGGAGTAGCCATGCATGGCGGGCTGATGGTTGCAGAGACCGCTGAAGATGTAAAACTGCTCAAAACAAAAAACAGGTTTGAAACGCAGCATGGCCTGCACACCGCTTTCGTTGAGCGGGATGAACTGAAAAGCGTTGCACCCTACTTGTCATCCAATGTATTGGCGGCATCTTATGTTGCGCAGGAAGGGCATGCCAACCCCCGATTTGTTACCCCGACATACGTAAGAAAAGCACAGGAAAACGGTGCGCATTTTCTCACCGGAACCCGGGTTGACACCTTACGCCATGAGAATAACCAGTGGCAGGTTGAACTGCTCTCACGTCCGACTGGCGCCGAAGAAAAAAGAACCGTCTCCGCGGATGTGGTTCTTATCGCTGCCGGCGCCTGGTCTGCGCCCATACTCAAATATATGGGGTCGCAGGTGCCGTTGGAACCGGTAGCGTTGCAAATGAATGTATCGGAAAGGATAAAACCTCTTATCCCGCATCTGGTTCAGCATATCGGTAAAAAACTCTCATTAAAACAAACGGCGGAGGGAAATATTTTAATAGGCGGCGGATGGTCCGCAAAGTTGCGCTGGGAGAGCGGCTTGTCTGCCAGCCCTGAAACAGTAATTGTGCCCGCCAATATCTGTGCAAATCTGCGTGTTGCAGAAAGCGTGGCGCCGGAAGTTGGAAAGGTTCATTTACTGAGAACATGGACAGGATTGGCAGGTGTCACGCCGGATCATTTACCCGTTTTGGGGCCGGTATCTGAAGTAAAGAACTGCTTCATAGTGGGTGGTAATCTGTCATTTACTTTAGGACCTACGTTGGCGCGTATGACGAGTCAACTGATTTGCGGTGAGGCAACCGATTTACCGGTGGCCATGTATAATCCGGGCCGCTTTTAAATCAGTCCGCACTTCTCTTCAGCATGGCTTTTCGAAAACAACAGAATGTTTCCCGCCCGGGACCTGTCAGAGTGGCAGTCGATAAGGTGGAGATATCAGCCTATGAAGGTGAGTCTGTGGCAGCGGCATTGCTTGCCGCGGGAATCCTTGATTTTCGCCGTGACAGCAACGGCAAGCCGAGAGCTCCCTTTTGTAATATGGGAAGCTGTTTCGAGTGTCTTGTTTATGTGGACACAGCAGACGAGGAACATAAAAATCCTGGTAAGAATATGGATCTGCCCTGGGTGCGCGGCTGTATGACTCCTGTTATTCGTGGAATGAAGATATATACGGCCACTTTTATACAAGGTTGCAACAAAAATGATCCCTGACAGGTATGATGTTGCAATCGTCGGCGCCGGCCCTGCTGGAATGTCCGCGGGATTGCTGCTTGAAAAGTCCGGGCTGAAAGTTGCCGTAATCGATGAGCAGCCGCGTAAGGGTGGACAGATTTTGCGTCAACCTCCTGCTGCGTTTTATGTGAAAAACTGGCTTGCCGGCAGGGTATACAAACCGTTAAAGGAGTTGCTGGCGAAAGCGGAAGCAAACGGCGCTGACACCATCGAGTGGATAACCGGTGCGACTGTCTGGGGCTTGTGCAGGGATAGTGTCCCGGATAACGGGTTCCGGCTTGGTATTTTACAACAAGGCAAGGCGCGTTGGCTTCATGCGAACCGTGTGTTACTGGCAACCGGTTGTTATGAAGCGCCGGTTGCCATTCCGGGTTGGACGTTGCCCGGAGTAATGGGTGCAGGCGCCATACAGACACTGTTGAAGAGCCAGCAGGTCCTGGCGGGCGAAAACATAGTCCTGAGCGGTTCTCACCCGCTTCAGTTAATAGTAGCCGAACAACTGCTGGATGCGGGCGCGCGCGTTAAAACTGTCTGTTTTGTACAATCCTGGTCGAGGTTCCTGCTGGTTTTTCGCAATCCGTCGGTGCTGTTGGGAAACCTCTGTAAATTCATGGATATAACCAGAATATTCGCAAAGCTGACAGTTAAGGGTGTAAAGATAAGGTTTTCCTCTGCAGTAACGGAAGCAACAGGCGAAAATAGAATAATGGCGGCAAGGCTCGATGACGGAGCGCTTATTGATTGTGACTGCCTGGGTTTATGTTACGGATTTCTTCCTTCTTCGGAGCTTGCCCGGCAAGCCGGCGCTGAGGCGCAATGGCTGAGTTCGGGAGGATGGGGAATTGTGGTTGACGATTGGTTCAGGTCTACCGAGCCTGGGCTTTTTGCGGCAGGGGAACTCACGGGAATTAAAGGAGCGGAGGCTGCATGTATCGAGGGAGAGTTAGCTGCACTGGGTATCCTGTTTGATGCGCAATTAAAGGAGACTGGCGATTACAAAAAGTATGCTGAAAGATTACGGCGCAGACATAATAAAATAAGTAAATTTGCAACTTTGCTAGAGCGAGTGGCTGGGGTTTCCGACGCGTTTTTGCTCAATTTGATAACAAAGGAAACGTTACTTTGCCGATGTGAGGATATCAGTAAAGGGACTATAGATTCTATTCTGGGACAGAACTCTTCCATTCGTTCGTTAAACTCTGTCAAACTTCTGGCCAGGACTGGAATGGGGCGCTGCCAGGGCAGATACTGCGAGATCAATTTAAAGCGGATACTCAGTCTGTATGACGGAGCTGAAGTTGACTCCGGTTATTCAGTCCAAATGCCTGTGAAGCCGATACCGGTTAAACTTTTGGGCGACTTACCGATTGAAAACGGCAACGTTAGTCCGGATTTCTCACCATGACAAATCGTCAGGATTGACAATCTGCACGGCCATAGGCCACTCGAAGGGTTAAGATTTCGACTTGATAATGACCACTATGTTTCCATCCTGTGAACCATAGTATTCAACACGATCATTGAGGCTTTTTACCAGGTGAATCCCCAAGCCTCCCTCTTTCTCTTCTTTTGGTTCCTGTACTGTTTCCGGCTCTGCTTCTGTTTCCAGCTCCGCTTTCGCTTCTATTTCCGGCTCCGGGTCTTCACCTCCGAGTCGCGGCGCCGGCGCATCCCTGAATAAATCAAAAGGAGGCGCATGATCGCGCACGCTGATCCTGACGTCAGGGCCAGCCTCTTCGGCTTCCACGACTACAGTTTCCTGTTCCCCTCCTCCCTGGTAACCATGGGTAAAGGAGTTCACAATCAACTCCTCCACGGATAGTTCCAGTTCGAAGATCTTGCCATCGTCCAGGTTCCGTTCTTCGCAGTACGACCTGAAGTCATCAGAGAACTGGGACAGATCAGATAGCTCAGACAACACCCATTTGGAAGCTTCGCCTTTTACTTTCATATTCGTCCCTCATAGAAAACCATGATGCACTATCTGTATTGGTTGCCGTATTATACCATTGTGCTGTATTTTTGCCACCCGTTATCGTGTAATATCCTGTTAATTTTGAGAAATTATAAAAAAGTGGACAGTTTATATCAAAAGCCGTTATAATACCGGCCAAGTTCAAGCTGGCACACTTACCAGAACAAGAGAAAAATGATGAGCGAGATTCAAACAGTCAATCAGGACGGAATTGTTATTCTTAATCTGAAGGGGCGGGTTGATGCAACCAACTCAGGACAGGTTCACGATAAAGTCATGGAAGAAATTAAAGGCGGTTGCAACAAGATGCTCATTAATTTTTCGGAAGTCAATTACATCTCCAGTGCCGGTCTGCGAGTCCTGATTTTCGCGACAAAAAGTTTTGCCAAGAGCTCCGGGTCGTTTGCCGTTTGTTCCCTGAACGAAAATATCATGAAGATTTTCGAAATAAGTGGTTTGGTAAACCTGTTTGCCATCCATGATGATGTGGAAACAGCGGTTAACTCACTCAACGGCTAA
>JAAXHV010000152.1 GCA_012270695.1 Gammaproteobacteria bacterium
TTGAGTGAAAACAAAGGCTTGGGAGATAGCGCGCGGAAGTTTCTCATTTCCAAACCGGACTATCCCGGACTGGAGCGAATGATACATAATTTATGACAGCAGACGGGCAGATTTCCCCTTTTCTCCCGTCCAGCCTTGGGCCGCAACATCATTTATTTCGTCGATAGTCAGTGGCCGAGCGTTGTGCCGGGAAAGACAACCGATGAAATCTGATATTGTGCCGTTTTGCTTGCCTAAAGAAGAAAAGGGGACACCCATTATTTTTTCATCCGCATCAATCTGTGCCATCCTGGGATTTACCCTGTTCCAGTTTTTTCTTTAACCCGTCCATTTCCTTGTCTACCTTGTGCATGTGGTCCAGCATGGTGTCGAGGGCGTTCTGGATCGGGTCGGGCATGTCTTTGCTGCCGCCATAAGCGTCAAAACCGATTTTCCTGGCCATGGCTTCCCGTTGGGCTTTTTTCAGTTCCTCTTCGGCGTCTGATTTTCTTGCGACCACGTGTCCCGGTATGCCGACGACGGTGGCACGATCAGGGACATCTCTTACTACCACAGCATTGGAGCCAACCCGGGCATTGACGCCCAGGGTAATGGGCCCCAGCACCTTGGCGCCGGCGCCGATGATAACCCCGTTTTTCAGCGTCGGGTGGCGTTTGCCTTTTTGCCAGGTAGTACCGCCCAAAGTGACGCCATGATAGATGGAGCAGTCATCGCCGATCTCCGAGGTCTCGCCGATGACGATGCCCATACCGTGGTCGATGAACAGGCGGCGGCCGATGCTGGCGCCGGGATGGATCTCCACGCCCGTCAGGAAACGTGACAGGTGCGCGCTGAAGCGGGCAAGCAAGTAGAGCTTTTTTTGCCACAGCCAGTGATTCAGGCGGTGCATCTGAATCGCCTGAAAGCCGGGGCAGGCGACCAGCGTCTCCAGCGCGCTGCGTGATGCAGGGTCCCGCTCGAAGACCACCTGTATATCTTCTTTTATGGTTTCAAACATGGTTACTTATCAGTCTGTGTATCTTACGGTATCGCATGCTACTACTTAATCAGTTTCGTGATGCGGTTAAGCTGTTCGGCCAACCTGTTTGCCGTAGCGTCAAGCGCGGACAGTTTATCACGTTCTTTTTGCACAATTTCAGCTGGCGCCTTGTCGATAAAATTCCGGTTTTGCAGTTTGTCATTGAGCCGCTGTCTGTCAGCATTAACCTGCGCCAGTTGCTTGTTCAGTTTATCGACTTCGGCTTTGGGGTCGATCAAATCGGCAAGTGGTACCAGTATCGTCATTGAGCCGGCTTGGGCAGTAATCGCATCATCGGGTTCCACGTCCACGCAGGCAATATCATCTACCGACGTCAGCACTTGAATTTGGCTGTGGTTCGCCCGCAGCCAACCCTGCTCCTGCCCGCTGCCGCCTTTGACCATTATATCCAATGGCTGCCTGGGAGCGATGTCTCTTTCGGCCCGGATGCGCCGCACACCGAGGACAAACGATTTGAGCCAGTCTATTTCAGCGACGGCGGGGGCGTTGTGCCTGACGATTTCCTGCCAGTCTGCCGGCAAGGGGAAATACTTGCTGAGCCTTCCTGCAATCTCTGCACCAGAGGGATAGGGCTGCAGCATGATAGTCTCCCCGCGCCGGTTCAGCAAGGGCGCGACCTTCTGCCAGAGTTCCTCGGTAATGAAGGGAATGAACGGGTGCAACAAACGCAGGAGTATTTCCAGGCTAGTTAACAGGGCTTGCAAAACGCCCCGTTTTTGTGCCGGGGTTGACTCCGGGTCATTCAGGGTGATTTTCGATAATTCCACGTACCAGTCGCAATATTCATCCCAGGTAAACTCGTACAAGGCCTGGGCCGCCAGGTCAAAACGGTAATCGGCAATTCCCTGGATAACACGGTCCGCAGCCTGGCCCAGCCGGGTGCTGATCCAGCGTTCCGCGCTGCCCCATTGGACATCACCGGCATTGACATCAACATCCTGTTCCGCTACGCACAGCATGACGTAACGGGCCGCGTTCCAGAGTTTGTTACAGAAATTGCGATAACCCTGGATACGGCCCGTGTCGAACCGTATATCGCGTCCCTGGGTAGCAAGCTGGGCAAAAGTGAAACGCAACGCATCCGTTCCGAACGCCGGGATACCCTCCGGGAAGTGCCGGCGCGTCGCTTTTTCAATTTTG
>JAAXHV010000153.1 GCA_012270695.1 Gammaproteobacteria bacterium
CTTCCCGGCCCGCCCGCAGGGAGCCAGGCAGCGACGCCAATACTGCGTTGCAGTCCTTGAAAAGGACTCGCCATTCCCTGCGGACTGCGCCTTGTCTTGGCGCCGCTGCTTGGCTCTGAACATGACAATATCACCTGGAAAGAGTACTAGACACAGACAGATTTGTGCAGGGCCGGGCCTTTGCCCGGTTCTTTTTTTAACCCGCATTTCTCATTTAAAGCAAACATGAATCCGGTAGCAACAAACGGCCTGAGAAATGCGGGTTAGTCCTCCTGGAAAAGTGTGTGAGCGTTGATATCCGCGAAGGCAGCCTGGAAGCGCCCGTACGTCATGCCATTGAATGGAAACAGGCAGATTACTACGATCAAGAGGATTTATCCTCGGAACTGGAGCGCGTATTTGATATCTGCCACGGCTGCCGCCGCTGTGTCAGCCTGTGCAACGCGTTTCCTACCCTGTTCGATCTGGTCGATGAGTCGGACACCCTGGAAGTGGACGGGGTGGACAAGGAGGACTATCGCAAGGTAGTGGATCACTGCTATCTCTGTGATCTGTGCTACATGACGAAGTGCCCCTACGTGCCGCCCCATGAATGGAACGTCGATTTCCCCCACCTCATGCTGCGCGCTAAGACGGTGAACTTCCAGCAGGGGAAGACAAAATGGCGGGACCGGGCGCTTACCTCGACCCGGACAGTGGGTAAGCTGGCCGGTATCCCCGTCGTTGCCCAGGTAGTCAACGCCGCGAACAAATCGCGGCCGCTGCGCAAACTGCTGGAAAAAACGGCGGGCATCCATGCAGACGCGCCTTTGCCGGAGTTCCACTCCAGGTCGTTGCGCAAGCGCGTGAAGGGCAGACGTGCCGCGTCGCTGACGGCAGAGGCGGCCGGCAGGACGACCGGAAAGGTGGCCTTGTTCGTGACCTGTTACTGCGACAGGAATACCCCCCGGGTGGCGGAGGACCTGATCGCGGTGTTCGAGTATAACGGCATCCCGGTCACCCTGGCCGATAAGGAGGCTTGCTGCGGCATGCCCAAGCTGGAGCTTGGCGACCTCGAGGCGGTGGAACGGGCAAAAAACGTCAATGTGCCGCAACTTGCTGCGCTGGTCGAGCAGGGCTGGGACATCGTTGCGCCCATCCCTTCCTGTGTATTGATGTTCAAGCAGGAGCTTCCCCTGATGTTTCCCGATGATGAGGACGTGGGGCGGGTCCGGCAGGCGTTTTACGACCCGTTTGAGTATCTTTCGCTGCGGCGCAGGGAAGGCAAACTGAATACGGATTTCAAGCATTCTCTCGGCAAAGTCGTTTACCATGCGCCGTGCCATCAACGGGTCCAGAATATCGGCCTGAAAACCCGCGATATACTCGCCCTGGTGCCGGACACGAAGATCGACGTGGTCGAACGCTGCTCTGGCCATGATGGAACCTACGCAGTCAAGGCCGAATGCCATGCTATCGCGGCGAAAATCTGCCGCCCGGTCGTGAACAAGGTTAAACAGGCTGAAGCCGACCATTACGTAAGCGATTGCCCGATGGCCGGCGCGCAAATTGAGAACGGCATGGGGGAGGGGTATCCAGAGGTTGCCGAATCCGTGTTTTCCCTGCTGAGATCTGCCTATGGTTTGTGAACTATGCCGGCCAGGTTAAGCAGGGAAGACCTGTACACGCTGGAAAAATACGCCGAGATTCGTAGCGATTTTCGCGCCAGGGTCATGGCTCACAAGAAAGCCCGGCGCCTGCCGCTGGGTGTAAACGCCAACCTGTATTTTGAGGATCGCCTCACCGTCCACTACCAGGTGCAGGAGATGCTGCGTATCGAGAGGATTTTCGAGCGCACAGCCATTGAAGAAGAACTGGCAGCTTATAATCCGCTGATACCGGATGGACACAACTGGAAGGCTACGTTTATGCTGGAGTATGATGACCGCGCCGAGCGCGCGGAAATGCTGGCAAAGCTGGTCGGCATAGAGGACTGCGTGTGGATGCGTGTCGGCGCCGGCCCGCTCATCACTCCGATATGTGATGAAGACATCGAACGCGCAACCGAGGACAAGACCTCATCCGTGCACTTCATGCGCTTTGAGTTGTCTGCCGAGGATATCAGCGCGCTAAAACAGGGAGCGGAAATTTCCGCGGGCATCAGTCACCCGCAGTACACATGCCAGGTAGCGCCCGTAGCCGCGGAATTCCGGCGTTCCCTTGTGAATGATATTGATTTCAACCACAGAGGACACAGAGCGCACGGAGAAAAAATAACATGAATAAGGGGTCAGATGTATGGCGCAACAGACAGGTTGCACCTGCATTAAAAAAACAAGCTCGCTTTACTCTGTGTTCTGTGTAGTACCTTCAGCCATGTGAGGGTGTACATATTTGAGTAACAGTTACGCTGCCGCGGATATCGAGGTATTGACCGGTCTTGAGCCGGTGCGTAAACGGCCGGGGATGTATACCGATACCTCCCGTCCCAATCACATGGTGCAGGAAGTGGTCGATAACAGCGTTGATGAGGCCATCATCGGCCATGCCGACACAGTCGCGGTTATCCTGCATCAAGACAACTCCATTACGGTGGCGGATAACGGCAGGGGGATGCCCGTGGACAAACACCCGGGGGAGAAACTGCCGGGCGTGGAAGTGATCCTGACCCGGCTGCACGCCGGGGGTAAATTCTCCGAAAAGAATTACCGGTTCTCGGGCGGCTTGCACGGCGTGGGCGTATCCGTCGTCAATGCCCTGTCCAAACACCTGGAGGTCTGGGTCAAGCGGCACGGCAGGGAATACAATATGGCTTTTGCTGACGGCAAGAGGATCAGCCCGCTGGAGGTGGTAGGCGAGGTGGGCAAACGCAATACGGGCACGACCCTGCGCTTCTGGCCCGACCCGGTTTACTTTGATTCCGTCACGGTGGCCAGGGCGAAACTGAAACACCTGCTGCGCGCCAAGGCGGTGTTGTGCCCCGGCCTGACCGTCAGGCTGGATGATGAGGTCAACCAGGAAAAAACAGAGTGGCATTACGAGGACGGGGTCGGCACGTACCTGTCTAGTATGCTGGCCGGCGTCGAACTGCTGCCGGCGGAACCATTTACCGGTTCCATGCAAGGCAATAACGAACAGGTGGACTGGGCCGTACACTGGCTGCCCGAGCCCGGTGAGCTGATCACTGAGAGTTACGTCAACCTGGTGCCCACTACCCAGGGCGGCACCCACGTAAACGGCCTGCGCCAGGGCCTGCTGGAGGCCTTCCGGGAGTTCTGTGATTCACGCAACCTGTTGCCTCGCGGCGTTAAGTTGTCCGCGGAAGATGTCTGGGAGCGCTGCGCCTACCTGCTCTCGGTCAAGATGAATAACCCCCAGTTCCTCGGCCAGACCAAGGAACGGCTGGCCTCGCGGGAATGCTCCACATTCGTTTCCGGCGTTGTCCGCGATGCCCTCAGCCAGTGGCTGCACCAGCACGTGGAGACCGGTGAGAGGATCGCGGAACTGGCTATCCGCCACGCCCAGAGTCGCCTGAAGGCCGGTAAAAGCATTGTCCGCAAGAAAGTCAGCGGCGGCCCAGCGCTGCCTGGCAAACTGGCGGATTGCGCCGGCCAGTCACCCGGAGACAGCGAGTTGTTCCTGGTGGAAGGGGATTCGGCCGGCGGCTCCGCCAAACAGGCCCGGGATCGGGAATTTCAGGCGGTCATGCCGTTACGTGGAAAAATCCTCAATACCTGGGAGGTGGCCGCGGGTGAGGTGTTGTCTTCAAAGGAAGTCCACGACATCTC
>JAAXHV010000154.1 GCA_012270695.1 Gammaproteobacteria bacterium
CGCTGGCCGCCGAACTGCGCCTTGCCGCCCAGGGGTTGCTGGGTAACCAGGCTGTAGGGACCGGTGGAACGCGCATGCATCTTGTCGTCCACCAGGTGATTCAGTTTCATCATGTACATATAGCCAACGGTGATCGGCCGGTCGAACGAGTCACCGGTCCTGCCGTCATACAGGATACTCTGACCCGCTCGGTTCAACCCGGACAATTCAAGCAACTCTTTGATTTCCTGTTCACTGGCCCCGTCAAAAACCGGAGTGGCAATCGGCACGCCCTGCTTGAGGTTGTGCGCCAGTTGTCGGATTTCCGCATCCGATAGCAGGCCCAAATCTTCCTTCCTGCCGCCGCTTTCGTTATAGATTTTTTCGAGGAAAGCGCGCAGCTGTTCGATGTTTTGCCGGACCTCGAGCATGGCGCCGATACGCCGGCCCAGGCCCTTGGCCGCCCAACCCAGGTGGGTTTCCAAGACCTGGCCCACGTTCATCCTGGAGGGCACGCCGAGGGGGTTGAGGACGATATCAACGGAAGTCCCATCCTCCTGGTAAGGCATGTCCTCAACGGGTATGATGGTGGAAATGACGCCTTTATTTCCGTGCCGCCCCGCCATTTTGTCACCGGGCTGGATATGCCGCTTGACCGCAAGATAAACCTTGACTATTTTCAATACGCCGGGAGCAAGATCATCCCCGGATGTCAACTTGTCGCGCTTGTCCTTGAACTTGTCGTCAAATTCCTCCTTCAACTGGCGTAGCTGGTCTGCGGCCTGTTCGAGCATGCTGCCCAGTTCATTGCTGCGAAAACGGATTTCAAACCATTTTTCGCGCGGCGTCTCAGCCAGGAATTCACTGGTGATGGGGGTGCCCGGCTGGTATCCGTTGGGACCGCCGTCGGCCTGTTGCCCGACGAGATGCCGTTCCAGCCGTTGATAAACACCGTCTTCCATGATGCGCAACTGGTCGTTCAAATCCTTTCTGACCCGGTTCAGCTCGGCCTCTTCTATTTCCATGGCCCTGGAGTCTTTTTCAACACCGTCCCGGGTAAACACCTGGACGTCTATGACCGTGCCGTTCATGCCTGACGGAACCCGCAGTGAGGTATCTTTGACGTCGGATGCCTTTTCGCCAAAAATCGCCCGCAACAACTTCTCTTCAGGCGTGAGTTGCGTCTCGCCTTTCGGAGTCACTTTCCCGACCAGGATATCCCCCGGACGAACTTCGGCGCCGATGTACACGATACCCGATTCATCGAGTTTACTCAGGGCGCTTTCACTGACGTTGGGAATATCCGCCGANNAGGATGGAATCCTCAAAGTTATAACCGTTCCACGGCATAAAAGCGACCATGAGGTTCTGCCCCAGGGCCAACTCTCCCAAATCCGTTGAAGGGCCGTCAGCCAGGACGTCTCCCTCGGCAATCCGGTCGCCGGGTTTAACCAGCGGCTTCTGGTTGATACAGGTGTTCTGGTT
>JAAXHV010000155.1 GCA_012270695.1 Gammaproteobacteria bacterium
TTCTGGTTGATACAGGTGTTCTGGTTGGAGCGCGTGTACTTGGTCAGGTTATAGATATCGACACCGGGCTCCCCGGGCACTATTTCCGCATCGTTCACCCGCACGACAATGCGGCTGGCATCAACGGAATCGACAATGCCGCCGCGTCCCGAGATCACCGTGACTCCCGAGTCGATCGCCACTGTCCTTTCGATACCGGTGCCGACCAGCGGTTTCTCCGCCCGGATTGTCGGTACCGCCTGGCGCTGCATGTTGGAACCCATCAGCGCCCTGTTGGCGTCGTCATGCTCCAGGAAAGGTATCAATGCCGCGGCGACCGATACAATCTGCCTGGGCGATACGTCCATATACTCGACCTTGTTCGGGGTGGACATGGTGAACTCATCCTGGTACCGGCATGAAACGAGTTCATCTGTCAGCCGGCCTGCTTCGTCCAGGTCCGAATTGGCCTGGGCAATAATGAAATCCCCTTCCTCAATGGCAGACAAGTACTCGATCTCATTGGTCACTTTTCCGCCTTCCACCTTCCTGTACGGGGTTTCCAGAAACCCGTACTCGTTCGTGCGCGCGTAAGCTGCCAGGGAATTGATCAGGCCGATATTGGGTCCTTCAGGGGTTTCAACAGGACATACCCTGCCATAATGGGTCGGGTGTACGTCGCGCACCTCGAACCCGGCCCTTTCCCGGGTCAAGCCACCCGGACCCAGCGCGGAAATACGCCGTTTATGGGTGATTTCAGATAACGGGTTGTTCTGGTCCATGAACTGGGAAAGCTGGCTTGAGCCGAAAAACTCCTTGACTACCGCCGAAACCGGTTTCGCATTGATGATGTCCTGGGGCATGAGTCCCTCGGATTCCGCCAGGCTCAGGCGCTCTTTGACGGCCCGCTCCAGCCGTACGAGTCCGATCCTGAACTGGTTTTCGACCATCTCCCCGACGCTCCTCACCCGGCGGTTGCCCAAGTGGTCGATATCGTCAATGGTGCCCTTGCCGTTGCGAATGTCCATCAGCGTCTTCAACACGTCGATGATATCCGAACTGTCGCCCTGTTCGGAATATATTTTCTTGGACAACGCATCATTCCGCTGGCTGAAATATTTTCCGTCATAGATAACGCCCGGCCCGGCGACTTCCTGCCGGTTGACCCGGCGATTGAATTTCATCCGTCCCACTGCAGAGAGGTCATACCTTTCCAGGGTAAAAAACAGGTTCTTGAACAGGTTTTCGGCAGCGTCTTTCGTCGGTGGTTCCCCAGGGCGCATAACCCGGTAAATTTCAATCTGGGCGTCCTGTTGTGACAAGGTATGGTCGGCGCGCAAGGTATCGGAAATAAACGGCCCACAATTCAAATCGTTGACAAACAGGGTTTCCAACTTCAGTTTGCCCAGTTTAGACAGGTCCTCAAGCAGCTCCGGTGTAATCTCACTGTTGGCCGCCGCCAGGATTTCGCCGGTCTCGGTATCGATCACGTCCTTGGCAAGCACCTTGCCCATAAGGTATTCCTCAGGCACCTTCACCTGCTTCAGTCCGGATTTTTCAAGCGCACGTATATGCCTGACAGTAATGCGCTTTTCGCTCTCTATAATGATATTCCCGTGCTTGTCCGGAATATCGAACGGGATCGTTTCGCCACGGAAGCGTTCGCAAATCAGGTCGAGATGAATTCCATTTTTGCCGATCCTGAAGCGATCCGTCTCAAAGAAAATGTCCAGGATCTCCTGGGTTGTGTAGCCCAGCGCGCGCAATAATATCGTTGCCAGAATCTTCCGGCGCCTGTCTATACGGCAATAGACAATATCCTTCGGGTCAAATTCAAAATCCAGCCACGACCCGCGATAAGGTATCACGCGGGCCGAATACAGCAGCTTGCCCGATGAGTGGGTCTTGCCCTTGTCACTTTCAAAAAATACCCCGGGCGAGCGATGCAACTGGAAGACGATGACCCGTTCCGTGCCGTTGATCACAAACGTCCCGGTCTCGGTCATCAGGGGAAGTTCGCCCATGTACACATCATGCTCCCTGATGTCTTTTACGATCTTGTTGCTCAGGCCCGCTTCCTTATCGTAGATAATCAACCGCACCTTGGCCTTCAACGAAGCCGCGTAAGTGAGTCCCCGCAGTTTGCACTCCTTGACGTCAAATGCCGGCTCCTCCAGCCTGTAGCTGACGTACTCCAGGGCGGCATTGCCGGAATA
>JAAXHV010000156.1:0-4633 GCA_012270695.1 Gammaproteobacteria bacterium
GCGCCTTCACGCAGCAGGCCGAGACGAATTGCATCATCCCGGGCTGGTTTCAACTCGACATCAGTATCCGGGTCGAGCCCATGATTGCGCAGGGCGATACGGTTGAACCAGTAAGGAGGCGCCTGTGACGGGTAGGTCGCAATGCGCTTCCCGGCAAGTTGTTCAACGGTATTGATTCCAGCAACTCCATATAACCAGAACATCGGCTTGGTTACGGCTGCCAGAAAAATCCTGAAAGACACTCCCCGGGACAGGAATGCTGAGCCGCAGGCAACCTGAAAAAAATTTGCATCGGGAAGCCTGTCATCGGAAATAAAGCTGGTATCCACCAGTCTCACATCCAGACCCTCAGCCGCATAAAAACCGCGACGTACGGCAACGAAATGGCAAAGCAGTTCGTGTATATCATAAGCTTTGATACCGCACTCAACAGTTCTCATTTACAACCATCTCCAATAATCTGCGGATAGTATAACGTGGTGATACGATTTGAATTACGCTAATATGCCGCTAATCACATACAGGAGCGTTTCATGAAACAACTGCTTTTTTCGATGTTCCTAATCTCTTTCCTGCAACTGGTATGCGCAACCGAACCCCCGCTGTATCCCTATCCCGCTCCGGAGGATATCACCCTGGAAGATATAACACCCGCGGCCATGGACAATCTCAGGCAGCCGGGTTACGTACCGGGCATGCAGCCCGGTGAAAAGGTCTTGATAGTCAGCGACCGTTCAGTTGACCCGTTGACTGCCGAGGCGTTTTACCTGGCTGCATGGCGGCTTGGCGCCAGCCAGGTGGACACGATTATGCTGCAAGGCCGTCTGGACGTCACCGACCCTACCGAACTCGTCCTCGAAATCTTCGAGAAAAACCCGTGGCCGCAATGGGTCTGGGACGCCGCCGCGGGTTACGACCGGCTGGTGCCGCTGTCTTTTGTCAACCCGGTCAACCTGATGGATGCGGTCAACGTGCCCGGAGTCGGCTGGAAAAACAAGTGGGCCCACGAAACCGATACCGTGTTTCACATGTTATGGAACACACACCAGCAGCGGCAACGCCTGGCCGCCAATAAGGGCTATCCCGGTGAACTTGTGTGGGCATTGATACGCAAGGGCTATAACACCATGCGCACAGGCAGAAAGTTTCACCTGACTGATCCCAACGGCACGGACGTGACCTGGAGCCTGGATGAACAGGCCTGGGAGCGCTACAACGAGATGTGGGGCGATATAGTCAACAACCATTCCCCACGCCTGCACCTGAGTGATAACCCGGATATGAAAGGCGTGTTCGTATCCGACCACCTGCACTCAGGCAGGATCCCGACGATTGAACTCACCATCGATAAGGGCCGGGTGGTCAAGGTAACAGGTGGCGGCAAAATGGGCGATTATTTACGCACGGCGTTTGAGCAATACAAGGACGTCCACTACCCACATTTCCCCGGCCCCGGGGTTAACTGGGTCGAGTATGCCGTCTGGGGTTTTTACCCGGTCCCCGGTTATGAGCCGCTACCGGATATTCCGGACATGGCCTGGTCCGGTAAGTGGTGGACCTACAACATCGACCTCAAGGCGGGCATAGTACATATTGCCGTCGGCACGACCGCCGGCGGCTATACCGCGGAATTTACCAGGAAGCATGGCTATCCCGTGCATCACAAGGACTTCGTGATCTATCGGCCGACGTTAACCGTCGATGGAGAACTCATAATTGACCAAGGTCATCTTACAGCACTGGATGACCCGGAAATACGCGCCATAGCCGCGAAATACGGTGATCCGGACAAGCTGCTGAAGCAGCGCTGGCACCCTGACCACGACCCACGATTCAAGTGAAGAAAAGTTATTTTTCACATAGTACAATAAATATCGTATGAGCGCCCAGGAAAAAAATGACACAGGAGCGGGCGCCGGCAGGTGGGTGGCCAGTCCGTTTGTGCCTGGACGTGGCCATTTGCCACCTTATCTGGCTGGACGGAGTAGCGAGCAGGCTGCCTTGCAGGGTCAGTTGGCCTATCTTGAACAAGGGCGTGGCGCTCCCCGAGAGACGGTATTGCTCGGTCCACGGGGCAATGGCAAAACCACCCTCATGCGCTGGTTTGAGCAAAATATCCACAACACAGCCAAGCAGGTGGACGTAGTCTGGTTGACCCCGGATGATATACCCGACCTGGATACACTGGCCAACCGTCTGGCTCCGCCGTCAAGGTTCAAGCAATTGCTTCCGGAGACTTTGTCAGTTGATCTTGGCAGCGCCCGGCTTTCCTGGGCGCTAAGCGGAGAACCCGGTTGTCTGACCGATCTGTTGACCGCACGTTGTGCTGACAACCCGCTGGTAGTGCTGCTGGACGAGGCGCATACTCTGGCCCCTGACCTGGGCCGTAGCCTGTTAAATACCAGCCAGAAAGTGACCAGCAAGGCGCCGTTTCTGTTGGTGCTGGCCGGCACGCCAGGATTGCGCGCTCACCTTAACAGCATGAGTGCTACTTTCTGGAATCGCGCACAGAAACTGGGGGTAGGACGGCTGGATGAAATCGCAGCCGCCGAGGCCTTGGTGCGACCGTTTACCGAACAGGGATTCTACTTTGTCGATGCCATCTTGCATCAGGTGGTTGCCGAGAGTCAGTGTTATCCGTATTTTATTCAAGTGTGGGGGCAAGCTCTGTGGACACAAGCGCAACGATGCGGCGCCAGGCTTATTGACGCTTTCCTCTTGGACCGTGCCCGCGCTGAGGTAGAATTGGAACGGGACGACTACTACCAGGACCGCTACACCGAGTTGGAAGAGCAAGGGTTGTTAGCGGCAGCGGCGGCAGTCAGTACAGCTTTTACCGGTCGGAATGAACTGCACGATCCAGCACTTGCTGAAGCCCTGGCTGGCACACCCGTCGGGCCTGATTTGCCCCGGGCTATCATTCAGTCTCGCCGAGCATTACAAGAGCTGGGGTATCTCTGGCAATACCCGGGACGCGCTGTCTGGGAGCCCGGTATCCCCAGCCTCATGGATTACATCAATGCCCGGGTGACAGGGTCAGGTTAAACGGTATCCGCGATAAACTGACTGCCGCCAAACCTACCGGCGGCATCATGACAACCAATTGTCCGGCGTCGATTACTCAGGCTACCCGTTCAACCTGTACCAGGCTGTCAAACACCCTGGGAGCATGTCCCATGTCGGCAAAATCTGCGGACGATACGACGTTGGCTGTACCCTTGTTCAGCTGCCGCCAGTAGCCCAGGGATGACACCACCAGACCTGAATTGACATCGCCAGTGACCTTGGCCTCGACCTCGAAGGCGCCCCGGTCATTAAAGACGCGCACCTGGTCTCCTTCACTGATACCCCGTGCCTCGGCATCCGCCTCACTGATCATCACGAACTGCTCGCCCTGTTTCTTGATCTTGCTATCCATATTGGCATAGCACGAATTCAGGAAACCGTGACTCTTCGGCGCGATAATATTCAGAGGGTATTTCTCTGCCAGTTCCGGGTTGGTCTCGGGCGCTTCTTTTGACGGCACATAATCAGGCAGGCTGTCTAACGGTTCGCTGTTGCCCGGTTGCATCTCCTCGTACATCTGCCGGAACGGCGCAATGACAAAATTGCCGCTAGCCGCAGTTTCCGAGAAAAATTCACACTTGCCCGAAGGAGTGGGGAAATTGCCCTCCTTATGCGGTGCCCGTTCATGGGGTTCGCCAATCTTGATGCGCGCAAACCCGTTCTCGCGCAGGTAATCCACACTGAGGCCCTCACAGGCCGGCGAATCCCAGTCAACGAAATGCTCGAGACACTCGCTGTCAGACCACTTGAAGCGGTCTTCATCAAACCCCATGCGCCGGGCCAGACGATTGAAAATCTCGTTATTGGACAAAACCTCGCCGGGTAGTTCGGCACACTTGGTGTTGTAGGTCAAATAGTTGTGCCCCCAGGACAGGATGATGTCCTCCATTTCGGCGCCCATTGCCGCCGGCAACACGATATCCGCATAGGCGGCCGTATCGGAGATGAAATGCTCGGCCGAGACCATGAACAGGTCGTCCCGTTCCAGCCCTTTGATAATCTTGTCGGCTTCGGGCGCCTGGGTCACCGGGTTGGAATTCCAGCACATCAGGGACATAATCGGCGGATCCAGCTCCATTTCGCCGGTCAGTGCCCGGCCGATCTGCAGGTTGTTGATGACCCGCGTGCCTTCCGGAATAAGCTGAGGTTGCGATATCACGTCCAGCTTGTAGGGATGCTCCCAGAACGTCATCTGGTAAATCCCGCCTCCCACTTCGCGCCAGGCGCCGGTGATGGACGGCAGGCAACTGATGGCGCGTATGGCCTGGCCGCCACCCCAGTTTCTCTCCACCGCAACGCCGATACGAATGGCGGCCGGGTTGTTGGCGGCGTATTCACGCGCCAGGGTACGGATATCCTCGGCGCTGATGCCGGTAATCTCAGCAGCCCATTCAGGCGTACGCGTGCTGGCCCTCTCTGCCAGCTCCTTAAAGCCGACGGTGTAGTTATCCACATAATCCTGATCAACCAGGTTCTCTTCAATAATGGTATTGATCATCGCCATGGCCAGGGCGCCGTCGGTGCCGGGGCGGATTGTTATGTGCCAGTCGGCCTGCCTGGCGGTGCG
>JAAXHV010000156.1:4744-12090 GCA_012270695.1 Gammaproteobacteria bacterium
CCCCAGAGGATAATGTATTTGGAATGGGCAAAACTTTCCGGGTCAACGCCGCTGGTGGGACCGTTGGTCAATACCCAGGCCGTCGCCGACCCCTCGCCGCAGAATGTGCGCTCGCAAACCGTGGCGCCCAGCCTGTTGAAAAACGCGTCACCGCCGTTCAAACCGTGTATCAGTCCCTGGTGCCCGAGGTAACTGTACGGGACGATAGCTTGGGGGCCATACTCGTCGATGATGTCTTTCCAGCGGCTGATCACTTCGTTGAGCGCCACATCCCAGGAAACGCGTTCGAATTGTTTACTGCCTTTGGGGCCGGTCCGGCGCAAGGGGTGGAGAACCCGATCAGGATGGTAATGGCGTTTCTCATAATCATCGAGCTTTACGCACAAACCGCCACGGGTCATGGGATGTTCCTTGTTCCCATGCACACCGGTGAGTTTGCCGTCCTCAACTTCGAAGATCATGGAACAGGTATCAGGACAATCATGCGGACAACCGCCGTAATATGTTTCTTTTATCTGTGCAGCCATGGAACCATACCCCCTTTTAAATAGTGTCAGTCTACAGAAATAGTTCGGAAAACGGATATCAAGATTAAAGTATAGTAGATAAATTGAAAATTTTGGAAAAATTTGCATTTGATTTTATCCGGTTTTTGTGAGTACTCTTAGCAGTTCTGAAAAAGGAAACATAAGTCTCCATGAAACGTATTATTATCGGCATGTCCGGGGCCAGCGGCCTGCCTTATGGTATTCGGCTGGTTGAAGTGCTGGCAGGTTTGCCGGATATCGAAACCCACCTGGTCATGACCAATGCGGCCAAACTCAACATCGGAATTGAGACCGAGCACAATGTCGATGAAGTGGAGGCTCTGGCGGACGTCATACACAATATAAAAGACGTCGCAGCCAGCATTTCCAGCGGCTCCTTCAGGACCGACGGCATGATCGTCGCCCCCTGCTCCATGCGCACGCTGTCAGCGATAGCCCACTCCTACGCCGACAACCTGCTGGTGCGCGCTGCCGACGTGGTCCTCAAGGAACGCCGGCGCCTGGTGATCATGCCCCGTGAAACCCCGCTGCATACAGGGCACTGTAAATTATTCTACGAAGCATCGGTCCTGGGAGCGATTATCGCCCCGCCCATTCCGGCATTCTATAATCGGCCGCAAACCATTGACGATATCATCAACGCCAGCATCGGCCGGGTACTCGACCTGTTCGACATCGACCCCGGCATCGTAAAACGCTGGAAGGGAGTAAAAACCTGACTTCCCTTATTCAGGATGAATGGGCAAGTTTCGTGGTTAACAACGCTGGAATTATTACCGCATAGCAGGCCAGGATGCAGGCGATCGCGTATACATTCACGCCATTCAGGGTGTTCCCTGTAACGAACGAGCCGGCAACGGCCGGTGCGACAGCACTGCCAACGACCAGGACAACCGCGGCAACAGGCATGATCGTTCGTGATGCATCAAGTGTGGCAATGGATGCATACAGGTAAGGAAGACCCAGCATCCAGGAAATGAAAAACAGTGATGCGCCAATCGGATATAACCACACACTGCCACCGTTCCACAGCAATACCATGCCAAGGACATTACAAAAAACGGCAAGAAACAGTGGCGCCAGACGGTTAAACCGGTCTCCCCACCAGATTGCCAGAATCGGACCGAGTATGCTTACAAAGTTGGCAAGCGCAATATAGGCTGAGATCTGATCCAGGCTTAAACCGGCGTGTTTGCCCATTCTTTCAATGTATGAAGCGACACCAGCCGTGTTTAACCCAAAGAAAAGTAAAGCCACGAGTGCGAGAATCGATGCGAGTCCAAGCCGTAATTGAGGACGTGAGAGGTGATTATGCTTTGCATCATCGGTGATATCTCCCCCAGGGAACCAGATCAGACAGGGGATGATGAGCACTGAAATCGCAGCAAAACTGGCGAAAATCCCGTATGAGCCGTAGCGCGAAATCAATGAAGATAACGACAGGATGTAACCCGAAGTAAAGACAATTTGTACAAACATGAAAACCCCGATCATACGATCGGGATTGCTGTGTCGAGATAAAATCGTCAACACCAGGGCATATATCCCTCCCAGCCCCGCTGCTCCGGCAAACTGAAAAAGCAGTGCAATTTCCATACTGTCGGCGCCGCGCATAAGCAGATAGAAACCGACTGCGATCAACACGTGTATGAGGCAGGTAATCCGCCATTTCCAGCGCGTTTGCCAATACATCGTAAACAGGGTCCCTGCGCCAAACCCGCCCATGACTGCTGTACCGACCCATCCCGCCTGATTACCCGCCAATGTGAATTCGTCAGCAAGGCTGCCGACGATAAACGGCAGAGCATAGCTCGGCAACGTTGTTACGGTACCGGCGATAATGGCAGCCGCCATCACCAACCAGCTGTTGAGAAGCGTTTTACTCGTTGGTGAGGAAGATGCGATCATCGCGCAGGATTTTTTGGTGTGTGTCTTCCCTGGCGCACCCCCTGCGGGCTAGAAATTGAACTGAAATTCTCCTGTAATTACACGGGGATAACCGGCCTTCATCGCATAAAAGCCGAGACCGCTGACATCGAAACCCGAGGTAAGATAGTTTTTGTCCGTCGCGTTCTTCACCCGCAGGCCGACCGAGTACACATCGTTGGGAGACGAGTACCTGACGAGAAAGTTGAAGATCGTAAAATCGTCTTCGGCCAGGACGGGATCATTGGTAGGCTGGAAAAACATATCACCCCTGTGAACCAGGTCTCCCTGTAAAGTAAACATGCCTCCATTCCCCAGGGTAAAATCGTACCTCGCCAGGGCGGTTGCTTCGAACTCGGGCACGAAGCCCGGACGATTACCGGTCAGGTCGCCCAGTACCGTTGCGGATATGTACTCATCAAATTCAGCGTCAGTCCATCCCAGTGCGCCGCTCAGGGTAAACCCATCCGTAGGACGCCAGGTCAGGTCCGCCTCTGCGCCGTATATTTCAGATTTTGCCGCATTATCGAGTACGGCGCGAACACCACCGGCCGCGCTTGGATCGACGATGAAAGTACTTACCTGCTGGTCCTCGTACTCGTAGTAGAATCCTGCAGCATTCAAGCGCAAGCGTCCATCCGCCCAATCACTCTTGAAACCGACCTCCCAGGCATCAAGAGTCTCAGGATTGATCGGATTGGTATCACTGGGCGTCCCCGGACCGCCGTTTACTTCGCTTCCTTTTATGCCACGGGAATAACTCGCATAAGCCAGCAGGTCTTCAGTAAACGCATAGTCCACTGAAATGCGCCAGGTTGGCTCGTCATAATCCAGTACCGGATCCACCAGCCAATTGGCAGGAGCCGGATTCGGGATCACACCGACGCTCGGGATATGTCCCCTGAGGGCCGAATCATCGAAAAAATAAAAGTCATATTTTTCGACCGTCTTTTCCTCATATGTCCAGCGTACGCCTGCACTGATGCGAAGCTGCTCGGTCACCTTATAGTCCGCTTGCCCGAAGACTGCGTAGCTCTCTGTTTCGATTGCGCGGTCATACAGAACACCGCCCGGCGGCGCGCCAAAAGCGATGAGCACATCCTGAAAGTTAGCGGTGACAAATCCCTTGTTTTGTTCAAAATAGTAGTATCCACCCACGTGCCAGTTAAACCTTCCATGTTCTCCGGAAAGTCGCACTTCCTGACTCCAATAGTCGAACTCATCATCAAAGCTGTCATCCAGGCTGATAGTGGGCGCGCCATCCACGTCGTCAAAACGAATATGTTCGACAAAATCGAAGCCCGTCAACGATTGCAACTGGAATGCGCCGGCATTATAGGTAATATCTATAATTCCACCGATCGCGTCCAGCTCCTCCTTGTCCTCTGTCGTAAATGTCTCGTGTACATCTCCCGTATCGGTAAAACCCGTGAAATCAGGGCAATTGGAACCAGCAGAGGTCAGACCCGGCGTGACGCCGGGCGGACAGGCGACACCAACATTTTTGAAGGGTTCAGTATCCGGGTCGGCATAGGTAAAGTGTCCATTGAGAAGTATGGATAAACGATCATTCGGTTGAATCAGCAATTGGACACGGCCGGATATATCATCGAAACGGCCCGCATTGTCCTGGCCGGAAAGCGGGTTCGAATTGTCCCACAATCCGGTGTTTCTGTTAAACGCGAATGATGCGCGTCCCGCCATGGTAGCAGAAATGGGGATGCCAACTGCCCCCTGGAAATTGGTTGTTTCATATTCGCCCACCTCTCCCCTCAGGTAACCGTTTAATTCAGCGCCGATAACCGGTTTCCTGGAGATAAAATTCACCAGTCCTGCCGTAGAATTCCGGCCGTATAAGGTCCCCTGTGGACCTTTGAGCACTTCTACGCGATCAAGATCGTACGCAGCAAAGGCCTGCACAACGTTTGGACCGTGATAGATATGGTCCTGGTATACCGCGACCGGACCGGTATTGATAGGAGAAAAATTATTTGTTCCCACACCGCGCAAGTAAATCTGTGGCGTGGTTTTCCCATATTCCGAATTCCAGGTGAAATTCGGCGTATAAAACGGAATGTCACCGGCATGAGAAATTCCGACAGCCTCCATTTGCTCAGCGGACCACGCGGTAATAGAGAGAGGGACATTCTGAACCGACTCGTCCCGTTTTCTGGCTGTTACGATAATTTCCTCAAGTAGAGAAGCGCCGCTTTGGGCATAAGATGGAGTTGCGATAAACAACCCCGCCACCACCACTCCCAGGACACGTCCGAGATTGCCGGGAAAGTACGGGAATGATTGCGCTCTGACCCACCGTGCCGGAAAATCAATACTTTTCATTTCTCCCCCCAACTCACGTAGTATGGTTACAATCCTTGGAAGTAATTTACCAGATGCTCAATACAATGTGACCTCACCACTTCCACAATAATAGTTACAACTTAAATACATTATTTTTATATTCACAATCAATCAGTCACGGATTTCATTATTCGATGTTGTCACTCTCTCTGCCAGCGTCTGTAGAAAATAATAGCAAAACGATGCAACAAGGATCGCATCGATAGCGGCTATCGATGTGAAGCGCAAGGAGCCATTGTGGGCCACGAAAGCAACGATGGTTCCGGCTATCCAGGCGCCAAATGCAGGAATAGAAATATCCGGACTGGCATAGCGGATGGCGCTCCCCCGATTTATGAGCAGGTGATGCGTGACGTAGATGCCACTAATCGGAGGAATCAGTATGCTGAGGAACGTCAGCCAATTGAGAAAATAGTCAATGGAAAAGAATATGGCGATAACCGCCGTAATGGCGGCAACCAAAATCACGAGTTTCCATTTATCGGTTTTGACCAGGGCCGCAAACGCCAATGACGCGCCGTAAAGTTGAAAAGTACCGGTTGTCAGTGAGGCGAATACCAGGAAAATGAATCCGAGTACACTGAACCCAAGCATGGTCACCACCGTCATCAGTTCCGCTTCGCCTGTGGCAATGCTTGGAACAGCGGATAAAATCAGGATGACCGGGTAACCCAGAAAGAAAGCGATAAAAGAACCGGTGACCGCCTGTGGGCGGTTACGAACATAACGGCAAAGATCGGGGAAAATGGTAGCGCCTACAATAAATGAACCGACAACAATCGACGTAGCGGCTCCCAGTCCCATCGCGGGGCCGGTTGCTGTTTCCAGGCCGGCGATATCAGACAGGCTCATTCGACGCAAGGCCAGGTACAGGATAGTGAACAGGAATCCCAGCATGATTGGCACCATGACCAACGACTGCTTATCCAGCGCCTTAAATCCAAAGATAGTGATCAACGCCATCGCGGCCGAACCCAGCGCGACATAAAATTCCCTTGGGAGGGAAACAACACCCCAGTTGCTCTCGAGTCCGGCGTGCATCGCATCACCGAAAAATGCGGCAAGAACAATACACCAACCCATCATGACCAGCGTCAGGACAGAATTGACAAACTTTGCTCCGGATTCACCGAATGTCGTTTTGATAATCATCGCCGTGGACAGTCTGGTTGAGGCGCCGACAACGCCGGTAAATCCCGCAACAATTGCAAGCAGCAATCCGCCGAGGTAGAACGCGTGGAGACTATCCCAAAAGCCGAGTCTCAGCCCCATCTGGCTCCCCAGGATGAAAGCCGTTATCGTGATACCGACACCGATGATAATAATACCGATGTGGATGCCACCCACCGTTTTGTGTCCAGGGACCTGGTGGCGCGAGTAATCCTCGACCAGCTCCTTAAAAGTGGTCATGACGGGCTGTCAAAGTTCCTGGATCCACAACTCCTTGGATAACGAGTTGGTAAGAACCTCACAACCATCCTCCGTGACGAGCAGTTTATCTTCCACCATAAAAACGCCCGCAAGCCACTCCGGGCCATCCATTCCCGCTATGACCGGTTCAACACAAAATACCATTCCAGGCTCGAGACGCGTGTTTGAACTGTAAACAACGTCGCGCTCGCCCAACCACGGCAGTTCGTGCACCTCTATACCCACCGCATGGCCGACGATGTTTATGCAGTTGTATTCAACAAGCCCATGGCGTTCGAAGACTCCGATCCCGGCCTCGTAAACATCCGCGCAGCTTACTCCTGGCTTCACCGCGGCTATACAGGCGTTGTTGGCCTCGATTGCCACGTCAAACCAACGGCGCTGGTCATCGGTTGGGGCGCCGAGAAATGCCTGCCTGATAAAGTCGGTCGCATATCCGCCGTAAATGGCGCCCCCGTCGATCATCACCACGTCACCTCGGCTTAACGCATGGTCGCTGGCCAGCGCATTGACCATTTTCGGGCGTCCGGGAAAACTGGAAACGTTCATGATACTCGGACGCGAGCTTAATTCGGCGCCTTCCCGAAACATGGCCGCGCCAAGAATTGCGCCCAATTCTTTTTCCGTCATACCTTCGTGCAGTGACGAGAATCCCTCTTCCACGGCGCGCTGTGAGATATCACAGGCCTTGCGTACCCGTTCAATCTCCAGAGAAGATTTAATCATCCGTACTGTCTGTATCAATTCCGTTGCACTCCTGATGTCCGCCTTGGGAAGCCCTGCATAGAGGCGCCCGATATCTTCCTGCGTCATTCCCACTCGCTGGCCGAAACCCAGTTCCATGCCAAGACGTCCGGCCTGGAGTCCTTTATCGTTCAGCGCTTCGATGACATAAGGCACAATGTTTTCCTGATCAGGATAGATAACTCGATCAGGTACCCAGGAAGTACCGAAAGCATTGCCGGCCTCCTGACCGGGAACGAGGATCGTAGGTCCAATCCTAGGGTCTCGCGGCAAAATCAGGACCAGCGAACGGAAACGGGATTCCCATAAGATAGAGAGATAGCCGGAGAAATAACG
>JAAXHV010000157.1 GCA_012270695.1 Gammaproteobacteria bacterium
TCGAAACGTTTTTTAATAGTGGGCAGGCTTTCGTCTATGGCAAGAATGCCTTTGCCTTCTGCTACTATCGCTGCGGCCGTTTGTGCCATCTGCTGCGTCATATCACTCATTCTGGTCTGCTCCCGTGTTTGAGAATGGTCGATAAAATGTTAATCAGAGTTTCTCAGAATTGTAAGACATGTGCGGTGAAAGATACATGCTGTAGCTCGGATTTCTCAGGGGATTTCCGGGTTAAACGTCTTGCTGATAATTTTCCATTCATCGTTGACTTTTGCAAGATGGAAGTAGTCTGTGAAGTTTATTCCCATAAATCCTGCCTCCTTAAGGGTTATACTCGCAATTGGACCGGAAACCTCAACACTGGTTATTTCAGCTTTGTAATCTCCGCCTGTATCTGCTCCCGGTGGCGGATTCTCCACTGCCTGAAAAAAAGGTTCCGGCGAGCCCATCAGGTATTCGCCCATCATGTAGCCGGACATCAAGGCGTTATCATGAAAGATCGCTCTCAGCCGTTCGACGCTGCCGGCAGAACAGGCATCGACATATTCCTGGATGACCGCGCGTGCTCTATCTGCTTCTGTTGTTTGACTCATCTCTTTATCCTCTCTCTATATATGTTGCTCGGTTGCTTCTCCCACGCGGATGATCTTCAGGTTATTGGTGCCGCCGCGATGGCCCCTGAGATCACCCTTTGTGACCAGGACAAGATCGCCTTTGCTTACAAGCTTGCGCCTGAGCAGGATGGCGATGATTTCCTTGTTGGCCTCCAGCGGGTCCGTATGGGTGATATCAAAATGTATGGGATAGACATCCCGGTATAATCTTACCTTGCGCATGGTTGATGCGTGGCGGGTAAATGCCAGGATAGGGATGCCGGAACTGATGCGCGACATCCACAGACAGGTTGAGCCGGTTTCCGTCAGGGCGGCAATCGCCTTCGCATTGATGTGGTTTGCCGCATACATGGTTGACATGGCGATGGCTTCGTCGATGCGATTGAATTCCTGGCTGATGCGGTGGTGGGATTCGCGGGTTTCTTTTTGTTTTTCAGTTTCCTCACAGATCCGGGCCATGGCCTGGACTACCCGGTCAGGGAACATGCCGATACTGGTCTCTCCGGACAACATGACCGCATCGGTACCGTCCAGGATGGCGTTGGCCACGTCGAATACTTCAGCACGGGTGGGGACCGGGTTGTAGATCATGGACTCCATCATTTGCGTGGCGGTAATCACCGGGCGGTCCATGTCCTGGGCTTGTTTGATGAGTTTTTTTTGTACTGGTGGCAGGGATGCATCGCCAATTTCAACACCCAGGTCGCCGCGTGCGATCATGATAGCGTCGGCAGCCTCAATAATGCCAGTGGCATTTTCCAGCGCTTCGACCCGTTCAAATTTTGCGATGATCCCGGCATTCGATCCGGCTTTTGTCAACAGGGAGCGGGCCTGATTAATATCGGCAGCGCTACTGACGAACGAAACGGCAAAATAATCGGCGCCGATTTCAACCCCGTGTAGCAGGTCCTTACGGTCTTTTTTGGTCAAGGCACCTGCGGAAAGGCCGCCGCCTTTCAGGTTGATGCCTTTGTTATCCGACAGTTTCCCGCCCACGACAACCTTGCAGCGCACCCGCGTCTTTACCAGGCTGACTACTTCCAGGATAATGCGACCGTCATCGACTAGCAGAACATCGCCGGGATTAACGTCCCGGGCCAGCGCCCGGTAACTGACGCCTACCTGTGACTCATTGCCCGCAGTGTTCGGCAAAGATGGGTCGAGAGTAAAATCATCTCCTTCCTGCAGCAGAACCACGCCGTTTTGAAAACGTTCGAGCCTGATCTTGGGGCCTTGTAAATCCGCAATAAGACCGATCTCCAGGCTTTTCCTGCGGGAAACGTCCAGGAGGACATGGGCTCTTTCCCTGTGTTCCAGGTGGGTCTGGTGGGAATAGTTGATACGAAACAGGTCTACGCCGGCATCAACCATTTTTTCCATCATCCCAGGCTTATCGGTGGCCGGCCCCAGGGTGGCAATGATCTTTGTCCTGCGCATCAGTTTTTGGTGTACTTAGCCATGCCCATCATGATTTCTGAATTGTATGATGCTCTCACAGAGGCTGGAGCAAGTGAAGAAGCCGCTCGCAAAGCCGCACACACATTAATAATCAACATCGTGTTAACGCTGCCTCCTGCAGTACGGCAACGGCGGGCAATGTTTTTCCTCCCAGCATTTCCAGAAATACGCCGCCGCCGGTAGAGATACACGAAATCCCCTCCGCCACCCCGAAGCGGGCAATGGCCGACACGGTGTCGCCGCCCCCGGCAATGGATAATCCCGGACTTGCGGCAATGGCCCGGGCCAGGGCAGCAGTGCCGGCAGCGAATTGTCCGATCTCGAATACGCCGAGAGGGCCATTCCATAAAATCGTCGCGGCTGATCGGATTATGCGGTCATTCACCTTAATGGTCTGCGGGCCTACATCTAGGATTTTATCGTCCGCATCGATTTCCGCCAGGATTTTGACCTCTGCCTGCGCATCTTCGGCCAGGGTTTTAGCACAAACGACATCTACTGGCAGAGGGATCACCTTGTCGTGGTCTTCTGCATAAGCTAGAACATCTGCCGCGGCGTCAACCAGGTCCGCTTCATGGAGTGAGGTGCCGATAGCGTATCCGGCGGCTTTCAGGAACGTGTTGGCGATCCCGCCGCCTACGATTAACTGGTCCACTTTTTTGATCAGGTTTTTCAGCACGGTCAGTTTTGTCGAGACTTTTGCGCCGCCGACGATCGCAGTCATGGGGGGAGTCGGTTGTTCCAGGGCTTTTGTGAGCGTCTCTATTTCGCTGAGCAACAAGGGGCCGGCACAGGACACAGGGGCATATTTGACCACGCCATGGGTCGAAGCCTGGGCGCGGTGCGCGGTGGCAAAGGCATCATTAACGTAAACGTCGCACAATCCGGCCAGCCGTCTGGCAAGATCATCATCGTCGTTTTTCTCGCCCGGCATAAAGCGGATATTTTCCAGCATCACCATCTCCCCAGGCTGTACTGATATTCCATCCTCCCATGCGCGCACCAGGGGTACCTCCTGGTTCAACAAGGCAGAGACGTGCCTGGCGACCGGGGCCAGGCTGTATTTGTCGTCATATTGCCCTTCTTTGGGGCGCCCCAGGTGGGAGACCAGGATGACGCCAGCCGGCGCGGCAATCAGCCGCTTCAGGGTAGGTAGGCAGGCCCGGATGCGCGTGTCATCCTGGATCACACCGGCACTTACCGGCACATTGAAATCGGCCCGGATAAGGACTTTCTTGTGTGCCGGATCCAGATCACCCAGGGTAATGAACCTAGCCCGCATAGTTATCCCTGGATGAATGCAGATTTGTTATGCCGCAGAGGACGCGTCCCTGCTACTCCGCACTCATCAGAGCGATGGTCGTATCGAGCATGCGGTTGGAAAATCCCCATTCGTTATCGTACCAGGCGATTACTTTTACCGTTTTGCCCTCAATCACCTTGGTCAAAGAGGCATCGTAGGTCGCCGACGCCGGATCATGATTGAAGTCGATAGAAACCAGCGGCGCCTTGTTGCAGGCCAGGATACCGTTCAGGGCACCGTCTGCCTCCGCCTGCATGATCTCGTCAATTTCCTCGTGCGAGGTATCACGGGCAGCCCGGAAAGTCAGGTCTACCAGTGAGACGTTGATGGTCGGTACGCGTACCGCGTAGCCGTCCAGTTTGCCGTTGAGTTCCGGCAGGACCAGGCCGACGGCCGCTGCTGCTCCGGTTTTCGTCGGAATCATGGACAGGGTGGCGGAACGGGCGCGTCGCAAATCAGAGTGATACACGTCGGTCAGCACCTGATCATTGGTGTAGGCGTGGATCGTAGTCATGACGCCGTTTACCACACCTATGTGATCGTGCAGCACCTTGACGACCGGTGCCAGGCAGTTGGTGGTGCATGAGGCGTTGGAGATGACGGTATCCGTTTTTTTCAGAACACTGTGGTTGACGCCGTAAACGATAGTCGCATCGACGTCCTTGCCGCCGGGCGCGGAGATAATGACTTTTTTTGCTCCTCCCTGCAGGTGGGCGCCGGCTTTTTCCTTGCTGGCGAAGAAACCGGTGGATTCATGGACGACGTCCACGCCCAGTTCGCCCCAGGGCAGCTTAGCCGGGTCCCTTTCCGACAGGACCCGTATCCGGTCGTCATTGACCAGCATGTAATCACCGTCGACCGCGACCGTTCCGGGAAACTTGCCGTGGGCGCTATCGAATCGGGTCAGGTGGGCATTGGTCTCGGCGTTGCCCAGGTCGTTGACCGCAACGATGCGGATCTCATCAGTGCGTCCACTCTCATACAGGGCGCGCAAGATATTTCTGCCGATCCTGCCGTAGCCGTTGATTCCTACGTTTATAGTCATTATGTGTAGCTCCAGGTGTTGGTGTTTACAGTGTTTGAACCAGCCGCATCAGCCCCTCCGCGTTGATGCCGAAATGGTTGAACACGGCGCTACCGGGCGCCGATTCGCCAAAGGTCGGAACCCCCAGTATCTTACCATCAAGGCCGACGTATTTACGCCAGTAATCGGGTATGCCTGCCTCGATGGCAACGCGTCGACTGCATGTAGAAGGCAGCACCAGTTCCCGATAATGCTCTGGTTGCCCGTCGAATGCGTTCGTTGACGGCATGGATACGACGCGCACGCGTTTGCCGTCCTCGTTTAACAGGCGCGCGGCATCGGCGGCAATAGCGACTTCCGAACCGGTGGCTATGATGATCAATTCAGGCTCACCTTCGGGTTCCACGAGGATATATGCGCCGCGTTCAATGGCAGCAAGCTGCTCGGCAGTCCTGTCCATACAGGGCAGGGATTGGCGGGATAGCAGCAGGGCAGTGGGCTTATCCCGGTTCTCCAGGGCCTGTTTCCAAGCGACCGCGGTTTCGACCGCGTCACACGGGCGCCAGACCGACATATTCGGGATCAGGCGCAAGGTAGCGGCCTGTTCCACTGCCTGGTGTGTAGGGCCATCTTCCCCAAGACCGATTGAATCATGGGTCAGGACGAAGATATTGCGTTGCTTCATCAACGCCGCCATGCGCAAGGCATTACGGGCATATTCCGTAAAGATGAGGAAGGTTCCGCCATAGGGGATGAAACCGCCGTGCAAGGCCAAGCCATTGTTGATAGCGGCCATGGCGAATTCCCTGACACCGTAAAACAGGTAATTTCCGTCTGCCACCGCGTCGCTGATGACCGCCGAATCCTGCCGTAAAGTGAGATTGGAACCGGTCAGGTCGGCCGAACCGCCGATCAGTTCCGGCAAGTCCGGGCCGTAGGCATTCAATGCATTTTGCGATGCCTTGCGGGAGGCAATAGTTTCTGTCTTTTGCTGAGTGTTTTCTATATAAGCCCCGCTCATCTCCTGCCAGTTATCCGGTAGATCGCCCCGGGTTCGACGCCTGAATTCGGCTGCGTCTCCGGGATAACGCTTTGCGTAAATGGAAAACTTCTCGCTCCATGCAGCTTCCAACTCCGCTCCCCGTTGCCGTGCGTCCCAGCCCCGGTAGATTTCAGCGGGAATTTCAAACTCGGGCCAGGGCCAGTCTATGGTTTCCCGCACCAGTGCGACTTCCTCCGCTCCCAGAGGGGCGCCGTGGCTGGAAGCCCTGCCCTGTTTGTTGGGCGACCCCAGACCGATAATGGTATTGCAGCATAAGATACTGGGTTTATCGGTCACGGCCTGTGCTTCAGTAACGGCTTGCCGGACGGCGTCAGGATCATGGCCGTCAACGTCGGCAATGACATGCCATCGATAAGCACTGAATCGTTGCGGAATATCTTCGGTAAACCAGCCTTTCACCTCGCCGTCAATGGAGATTTGATTGCTATCGTAGATGGCGATAAGTTTGCCCAGTCCCAAGGTGCCCGCCAGTGAACAGGATTCATGGGAAATGCCTTCCATCAGGCAGCCGTCTCCAACGGATACGTAGGTGTAATGATCGACGATATCCAGCCCATGAGGGCGGTTGAACTGTGCCGCCAGAGTGCGTTCGGCAATAGCCATACCCACTGCATTGGCCAGACCCTGACCCAGGGGCCCGGTCGTAGTTTCTATGCCTGGGGTATAACCGTACTCGGGGTGGCCGGGTGTTTTAGAGTGAAGCTGGCGGAAATTCTTCAACTCCTCAATAGGGAGGTCGTAACCGCTCAGGTGCAGGATGGAATAAAGCAACATGGAACCGTGGCCGTTGGACATGACGAACCGGTCCCGGTCCACCCAGCCGGGGTTGGCCGGGTTAAACTTGAGAAAATCGTTCCACAGCACCTCAGCGATATCTGCCATGCCCATCGGGGCGCCGGGGTGTCCGGATTTGGCGCGCTGTACCGCATCCATGCTCAATGCCCGGATTGCATTGGCAAGTTGACGTCTGGAAGATATGGTTATTCTCCTTGCAAGATTGACGGATTACACTGCAATAGAAAAGAGGAGGATCCATTCATACTTAATATATCCGGCAGATAATATATCATACTAAACTCCTGACGGCGATATACCGTCATCCGACCAAATAATCGGGAAACAGGATCATGAACGGCGCGGAAAGTCTGTTAAGAACGCTGGTTAACAACAATATCACCACATGCTTCACCAACCCGGGCACGTCGGAGATGCAGTTTGTCGCCGCCGCGGACCGGGTGCCTGACATGCGCTGCGTGTTGTGTCTTGCGGAGGGCGTGGTATCGGGAGCCGCGGATGGTTACTCCAGGATGTCCGACAAGCTGCCGGCGACGTTGTTCCATCTTGGTCCCGGCCTGGCCAATGGCCTGGCAAACCTCCACAACGCCATGCGCGCAGGCGCGCCCATCGTCAACATTGTCGGAGACCATGCAACCACTCATAAACAGTATGACGCGCCGCTGGACTCTGACGTTGTTGCCTATGCCAGACCGGTCTCCACCTGGATCAGGGAATGCGAAACGGCCGAGGATATACCGACAGACACCGTGGCGGCGGTCACAGCCGCCCGGCAACCGCCGGGG
>JAAXHV010000158.1 GCA_012270695.1 Gammaproteobacteria bacterium
TACGCGATGTGGGGCGTAATAATGACGTTGGGCAGGGTCCACAGTTCATGGCCTCTGGTCAAGGGTTCGGGGTCGGTGACGTCCAGACCTGCCCCGCCCAGTTTGCCGCTCTTCAGCGCGGCGATAAGCTCACCGGTATCCGTACTCTTGCCGCGGCCGATGCTGATAAAGTAAGCGCCCGGTTTGGTTGCGGCAAAGAATTCCCTGCCAAAAATTCCCGTTGTTTCCCTGGTCAGGGGCAGGGCATTGACGATAACATCCGCCTGTGCGGCCAGTTCCAGCAATTCGTCCGCCAGGCCGACGTAGTCGACGAAGTCCGGCCCTTCCCTGCTGGACCGGCGCGTGGCGATGACTCTCATGCCCAGTCCTGCTGCCCGTCTCGCAACCTCGATGCCGATACCGCCGAGCCCCGCTACCAGCATGGTCTTCCCGCCGATTTCAATCATGGGGGAAGGCGTATCAGGCGGTCTCCGCCAACTTTGCTCCTGCTGCGCATCGTGAAAATACTGCAGGTTCCGGGTCAGCATCATCAGCATGGCAATGACGTGTTCTGCTATGGGCGGTCCGGCAGTGTGCTGTGCATTCGTCAGGATAAAATCGGCTCCCTGCGCTGCCGGGGACAGGGCGCAGCGATCGACGCCGGTGCTGAAATGCTGCAACCAGCGTAACTTTTTTGCAGTCCTGATCAGTCTCGGGCTGCAGTAGCCGAGAATTACTTCCGCCTCCTCAAGGACGGCGCGTTCCTCACCGGTAAATTCCTGACCGGATACCGTCACGATATCAATGTCGTCGCTGACTTTCTCAACCGCTTCCAGCAACTCCTCCCGTACGTCTTTGAGCCACTCAGGTATCATTACGACAATCTGTTCTGGCCTTTTCCACCCGGGTGACTCGCGCACCGGTTTATCCGCCTCATCCAGGCCCAGTTGTTCAATGAGCGCCTGCGTCGCCGGGCCGGTTTCCACAGCTTCTGCAGACACGCTCATCAACAACAAAATAACAGCGACCACGAAAAAAAAGTTGTTCATAGCAGTAGTTTCTCCTGTTCTGCTTCCACGCCTCCTCCGGGCACGTTCACAGATGGTGCCGAAGCGGACGCATGGCCGCCCGGGGGCACGTAATCGAAGATAAATGTAATCCTGTCCTCTGCCCCCTTGTTCATCACACTGTGGACTTTCTGGTTGTTGATTTCATAGCCTTGCCCCACCTCCATCCGGTAAGGGCGCCCGTCGATCATGAAACGTACCCTGGGATTGGTTGTGATCGGAACATGGATGCGATGGCTGTAGTGAAATGACGGGTGCGCATCCCGGTGGGGTTTGATTTTGCCGCCGGCCAGCAGTTTCGCCGCCATGGCGCGTATGATAGTGCCACCGGCGGGATAAGAGCTGCTGATAATCCCGTGCATCAGCGGCATGGCAACCTCGACCAGCCGCCCCCAACCTGGCTGCTTGCTCACTTCGATATTCGGCCAGCCGGCCCCGTCGGTGAAAACCAGCACAATGGATTCCGTGTAGCGGTGAACGTCATATTCGTTCTGCCGCTGTTCCTGTTCATACCAGGCGCCTTGCTCCTGGGCGAGGATGCGCTTGCTCAACGCCTCCACGTCTACCGGACCCAGCGATTTTATCGGTTCCCCTATATCCATTTACCTCAACCTGTCAGTCAGCTTGGAAAGCGCCTTAACTCAACTCATTAAACTCATCCACACTGAGATCGGCTTGCCGGATGATTGCTCGCAATGTGCCACGATCCAGTTCTTTATGATCCGGAACTACCAACTGCGCGAACGGGTCGTCTCTACGTAAAATGATATGGCTGCTTTGCCGCCGTTTAATGTAAAAACCTGCTTTTAATAACGCATTCACGCAGGCTCTTCCTGAGATACGGGGGAGTTTGCTCACAAGGCTACGAGCATGGCATCGAAGTGATCTTCTGGAATCTCTAAATTATCTTCTTCCAAAGCCGCGATGTAGGCCTCAATTGCTTCCTTAATGTTCTCCAACGCTTCAGCGCGGTTTTTACCCTGACTGATGCAGCCGGGAAGGCTAGGACATTCTACCACCCAATAGTTATCTTCACCGGGGTAAACAACGACTTGTCGCATGATGGAACTCTTCAATAATAATACGGTTTTACAACTCCCTATTTTAGCATAGTGATGACAGGCTCAGATTTTTGATTTTTGAAACAGGCTGTTTTCTGGATAACATAACCCGTCATCCGCCCTTGCTCTCTTGAGCAAGCCTGTGCATGAGCGGGGAGCGGTTGCAGCCCCTGGCGACAAACCCCTGCCATTTGGCCGGTAGTTCCCGCAGGAGCCTTGCGGCCTGGTCCTGTTCCGGAAAGGCGGCGAAGACGCTTGCCCCTGTGCCGGATAACCGGGCTTCGGCCCGGGCATTGAGCCAGTCCAGCGCCGCCGCCACTTCGGGGCAGGTCCGGCGCACTACCGGTTCGCAGTCATTGCGGCACCTTCCCTGTACGAAGTCGCGCAATGTGGCTGTGGGCGTTGCGCGCATCAAATCCGGCGCCTTGAAAATCTCCGCGGTCATGATCGGGGTATTGGGATAGACTAGCAGATACCAGTTTTCCGGCAGTTTCACGGGCTCCAGTTTCTCTCCCACTCCCTCTCCCCAGGCGGCGAATCCGCGTACAAATACTGGCACGTCGGCGCCGAGGCTCAGCCCGGCCTCGGCGAGTCGGCCTGCTGTCAGACCCGTTTCCCACAGGCAATTCAAGGCCACCAGGGTCGTGGCCGCGTCCGAACTGCCGCCCCCCAGTCCCCCACCAATGGGGATCTTTTTATCGACGCGGATTTCCGCGCCTTTGGAACTGCCGCTGAGTTGCTGGAGCAGTTTCGCCGCCTTGACCACCAGGTCGTCCCACTCCGCCACCTGTTGGTAACTGCGCCGACACGTGATCCTGCCATCTCCGGTTACGCTAATCCGCAACTCGTCGGCCAGGTCCAGGAACTGGAACACGGTCTGCAACAGGTGGTAGCCGTCCACCCGGCGACCGGTGATGTGTAAAAAAT
>JAAXHV010000159.1 GCA_012270695.1 Gammaproteobacteria bacterium
TTTTCCACCGCCCCCCTGGTCGTCAGCGGTTGTATCATGATGCGCGTCTGCCACCTGAATACCTGTCCGGTGGGGGTCGCGACGCAGGACAAGAGTCTGCGCGAGAAATTCACCGGCAAGCCGGAGTTCGTCGAAAACTTTTTCAGCTTTGTGGCCGAGGAAATGCGTGAACTGATGGCGCAACTGGGTTTCCGGACGGTGGAACAGATGGTCGGCCGCAGTGACCGCCTGGATATGAATAAAGCGGTGGATCACTGGAAGGCAAAAGGCCTGGACTTCACCAATATCCTGTATAAACCGGAAATGGGGCCCGAGGTGGGTATTTTCCAGTCACAGGAGCAGGACCACGGCCTGGAAAAATCACTGGATGTAACCACGCTGGTGCCGTTGTGTAAACAGACGCTGGAAACACGGGAGCCGGTAGACATCATCTTGCCAATCAGGAATACGAATCGCACCACGGGCACTATCCTGGGTTACGAGATCACCAAACGCTATGGCGCCGCCGGCTTGCCGGCGGATACGATACGGGTGCATTTCAACGGTTCTGCCGGAATGAGTTTCGGCGCTTTTGTCCCGAACGGCGTTACCCTCACCCTGGAAGGAGACGCCAACGACTACCTGGGCAAGGGCCTTTCCGGCGGCAAGATCATCGTCTACCCGCCACGGGCGTCAACCTTCGTGGCGGAAGAAAACATCCTTATCGGCAACGTCGCCCTGTATGGCGCAACCTCCGGTGAGGGCTATTTCAGAGGTATCGCCGGAGAACGGTTCTGCGTCAGAAACAGCGGAGTCCATACCGTGGTGGAAGGTGTGGGCGACCACGGTTGTGAATACATGACCGGCGGACGGGTGGTCATAATCGGCAGGACCGGCCGAAACTTCGCCGCCGGCATGTCGGGCGGTATTGCCTACGTGCTGGATGAGGACGAGGATTTCCACATTCGCTGCAACCGGCAGATGGTCCACCTGGAAGAGATTGGCGAGGAAGAAGACGTAAAGACCGTCAAATACCTGCTGGCCCGGCACGTCCAGTATACCCAGAGCAGCGTGGGCCGGCGCATCCTGCAGAACTGGCGCGCTTACCAGAGACGCTTTGTCAAAGTCATGCCCAGGGATTACAAGATCGTACTGGAAGCCATCAGGAAAGGTCGGGAGAAAGGGTTGTCAGAGGAACAGGCCATCATGGAAGCGGCGCATGGGTAAGATTACCGGTTTTATCGAGTTCGACCGCGAAAAACA
>JAAXHV010000160.1 GCA_012270695.1 Gammaproteobacteria bacterium
GGGCCGGCCTGCTATGGCCGGGGCGGCACCCTGCCCACCGTCACCGATGCGCAATATGTCCTGGGTTACCTGGACCCTGAATTCTTTGAAGAAGGCGAATTGCAATTCGATGCCGAGGCCGCGCGCAAGGCCATAGACAAGCATATCGCACAACCCTTATCCATGGACCTGGTTTCAGCGGCCGACGGCATTTACCAGCTCGTCAACAACAATATGGCCGCGGCGCTGGGTGTCGTGTCCGTGGAACGGGGTTATGACCCCAGGGAATTCGTGCTGGTCGTTGCCGGCGGAGCCGGCCCCATACATGCGGCTGCCATTGCCAGGGAACTGGATATCCCGCTGATACTCATCCCCAGGGAATCGTCGGTATTTTGTGCGGCAGGCATGCTGATTTCCGATCTGAAACACGATTACGTCAGAACTTATGCCGCCGATATCGAACGTGTCGACACCGTTGCAGTCAATGCCTTATTCAGAGACATGGCGGCAACGGCAGAGGCAACCTTGAAATCAGAATCCGTTCCTGCCGAGCGGATTGATATCAGATATTCAGCTGACTTGCGCTATATCGGGCAGTTCAATGAGGTTGAAGTCGCCCTGGCAGGCGGAGGGGAACTGACGGACCAGTCCGTCAGGGACTTGAGTGCCGCATTCCACCTGAAACACGATAACCTGTATGGATATTCCATGCCCGACGCGGAAGTGGAATTGATTAACCTGCGTATCACCGCGCGGGGTAAAACAGAGAAACCGTCCCAGGAAAAACACGAAAAAAGCGAAGCCAGTCCTGATCACGCTTCACTTGGCGTAAGAGACGCCTGGTTTGATGACGGCTTTGTCGAAACGCCCGTCTATGACGGTCTGCAGCTGGTCAATGGAAATCGTGTCAGTGGCCCTGCTATTGTGGTGCAACCTACCACCACCATAATCATACCTCCGGATTTTAAATTGTTGTGTGATGAATATAATAATTATCTTATGTATCCTGCAGGTAGAGACTTAACTGAACTGTTTACTTTATTAAGCTATGGGTGATTGTTATGGATACCGAAGTAAAAATCAGCAGTATCGACCCGATCAGGGTTTCCGTCATCGGCAGTCGTCTGGATGCAATCAGCAAGGAAATCGGGCAAACCATGTTGCGCACTTCACGTTCGCCGATATTTTCCGAAGCCCGTGACTTTGTCACTGCGATCTTTGATAAAGACCTGCGCCTGGTTGCCCAAACGGCTTATATTCCGGTATTGATGGGCGCGCTGCCGTATGCGATAAGAAGTATCGCTGAGACGTTTGCCGGTGACGTCAATGAAGGCGATATTTTCATCCTGAACGATCCGTATCGGGGTAACAACCATCCCCCGGATATCAATATCGCCAAACCGGTTTTCTACCGGGGCAATATCGAATTCTGGTCTATCTGCAAAGGTCACCACGCTGACGTCGGGGGCGGGGGCGTTGCCGGTTATAACCCTGCGGCTAGAACTGTCTGGGAGGAATGTATCCGCATACCGCCGGCGAAATTATACGACGCTGGCAAGCCGAACAAGGCGCTGTGGGACACCATTCTGCTGAACGTGCGTCTGCCCTTCCTGGTGGAAGGTGATTTGCACTGCGAGGTGGGCGCAGTCACCAGGGGCGAGCGCAGTCTCCTGGCGTTATTGAACAAGTATGGCCCGGACCAGGTCAATCTTGCCATCGACCAGATCTTTGAGGCTTCGGAGAAACAGATGCGCGCGGCCATTGCCACCGTGCCCGATGGTGAGTACGCCGCCCAACGTTTTGTCGATCACGATGGCATCAATAAAGATAGAATGATTGCGGTAAAGCTGGCCATCAGGGTCGAAAACGAAGACATCACGTTTGATTTCAGCGGCAGTGACCCCCAGGCAGCCGGCTACGTGAACAGCACCGTGCCGAACACGTTATCCTCGGCCTACCTTGCCTTGTTCATGTCCATCGGCTCCGAAATCCGTTTCAATGAGGGTGCATTACGCGCACTGCACGTTGTTGCGCCTGAGGGAACGATCGTGAATCCGTCCGAACCGGCGCCGGTAACGGGCTGTACCATCAACACCGCGCAGACCATCATCGAAGCAGCCTGGCTGGCCTTGTCGCAGGCTGTGCCCGACAAGGTTGACGCCGGCTGGGCGCGCTGGTGCGCGCCGGCCTCCATGGGCATGAACCCCCGTACCGGCAGATTGTTCGGCGATATCCATTTCATGTGCAAAGGCGGAGGCGGGGCGTCACAGGGACTGGATGGTTGGGATCATATCGGCACTGTAGTCTGCGCCGGCGGGGTGCGGGCGCCGGATCCGGAACTGCATGAACTGGTCAATCCGTATACGGTTTTACAATATGAATACTGGCCGGACAGCGCCGGCGCCGGGGAGTGGCGCGGCGGCTTGGGCACCATCTACCGCTGGAGAGTCGAGGCCGACAATATCGCGGTGGCCAATTTCGGCGGCGGCAACCGGGAGGCGACGGTGCCGTTCGGTCTTGCCGGCGGCAAGGCCGCGCCGCAGCACCAGCTTTACCTGAGGAAGGGCAATGAAACCATAGAAGTGGATGCGGAGAGTTTTTATGAGTACGGCAGCGGAGATATATTCGAAATCTACCAGAGCGGGGGCGGCGGGTTCGGCGACCCCCGTAAGCGCTCTGCCGGCAGCGTCAGGGAGGACGTGGTGAACGGGCTGGTTTCCGTGGACAAGGCCAGGGAGGAGTATGGCGTGGTCATCGACCCGGATTCTCTCGTGGTGGACGAGACGGGGACCGCGGCGCTGAGAGGTGGATGACGTCATGGAAAAAGCCGAACAGCTCAGGGAATCGGTGCGCGACAGCGAAGAGCAGGTGTTTGAAACCGCCTCGGGAATTCCCGTGGAGGAGCTGTACGGCCCCGCGCACGTGGACGGCCTGCAATGGGATGAGGCGCTCGGCGCGCCGGGCGATTATCCGTTTACCCGGGGGCCCTACCCGAACATGTATCGCGGCCGTATCTGGACCCGGCGTTTCCAGGTCGGTTTCGGCTCGCCACAGGAGAGCAACGAACGGATCAAATTTCTTCACAAACACGGCGCCAACGGCTTTGTCATCACTATCGACCTGCCTACTTCCTACGGCTTCGATTCCGATGACCCTATCGCCGAGGGTGAGGTAGGGGTAACCGGTCTTGCGCTGAGCACGCTGGAAGATATGCGTGCGTTGTATGACGGTTTTGCTCCTGACACGGTCTCGTACGCGTTGTCGATCCGCCCGCCGGTATCGTCAGTCTCATTGGCCATGCTGGCCTGTGTCGCCGAAGAGAAAGGCGTCCCGCTGTCCCGGGTCATAGGGACACAGCAGAATGACCCGTTCTACCAGATGAGCGGCGG
>JAAXHV010000161.1 GCA_012270695.1 Gammaproteobacteria bacterium
GGTGCCACGCCGCCGAACACGGCGCCCACCAGGCAGCCCTCTGTACAGTTGATATACCCGGATGCCTGCGGTGAAGAGGCGGACATGTCAATCGTCAACCTGTCACCTTCCTTGATTATCCTGACGTCGGTGCGGTAGACCTTGTTCTCCCTCCCGTCATGATCCAGGTAGCCGCAGGTCCTTACCTCTCCATCAGGCAATGTCTGCAGGTGTTCCCGGGTTTTTCTTTCCGAATAGCGGATCAACTCTTCCATCACGGTCAAAATGGTGTCCGCGCCATACTGCTGCATGAGTTCGGTCAGTCGCTCCCGGGCCACCACGTTGGAAGCGATAAACCCGCTGAGGTCCAGGCCGACCATTTGCGGCTGGCGGGTCATGTTCATGATCATGCGCCAGACGTCCTTGCGTAATATGCCTTTTTCGATGATACGCATGGGCGGCATCATCAATCCCTCCTGCTGTTTTTCTGTTGCCCGCACGGAAACGGAGCCGACGGCCATGCCGCCCATATCCACCTGGTGCGCAGTCACACCGGCCCAGGCGACCAGGCGGCCCTCGAAGAACAGCGGTGCCATGATGCTCACGTCGGGATGGTGCACCGCTCCCTTGTAGGGATCGTTGACGATGTACATATCCCCTTCGGCAAACTCTTCATCGGCAAAATCCTCCATCACATGCCTGAGTATGATCGGCATGGCCCCGGAGTGAAACACCACCTGGGGTCCCATAGATGCCAGCCTGCCGTCAGCCGTGAACAGGGCATTGTTGAAATCGCCGGCGCCGGCCACGATAGGGGAAACCGATACCGCCTTCAGGGCCAATGCCTGTTCTTCGTTGATCGCCGCCAGTTTGTGCCGGGTGATCTCAAAGGTAACAGGGTCTATCGAAAGTGGTTTTTTCAATGTCTCCCAGTCGGCAACGGCAGGACCTAATACATAATCATTACGTGCTGTCATTTTTTCCCCGAGTTAATTCATCACTCTCGTGCCGGAGGTTACTTGATTCCCGTGTGTGTGGGAGTGGCGGCTGCTGATAATCGCTTGGCTGAACTTGCTACCCTTGATTCCCGCGTGTATGGGAGTGGCGAAAGCGCATTGCTCAATGTCAACTGGATACCCGCGTGTGCGGGAGTGCCGGTGAGTATATTGTCAGTCATGACACTCTCCTGATTGAAATGCCCAAGAACTCATCGATTGTCCCGACTTGCCCTGCATGTATTGCAACGGTAGTAGTCTCATATTCAATAACAGCTGGGCCGGCAATACGATTGCCGTTTTGCAACGCCTCTCCCCAGTAAATGGGCGTATCGACGAATACCTGTTTAACCATATCATAAACCGGACGACTCCCTTTACCGGCATGACTCGCGTCCCCCCCGGCTGGCGGATAGCGCGCACAGTCAGGCCTGGGCAGCAGTCCGACGGCTTCAACCACGTAGGTGACGAACTCAAACCCCGCCTTTTCGGGTATGGCCTCGGCGCCATAGCGCTTTTTATAGGCACTCAGAAAATTGTCGATCAAGCCCTCAATCGAGCCTGGAAACGGCACCGACAGGGATTTGGTCTGGCGGATAAAACGCACCTCCACAACCCGATGGAAGCGGCGGTGTTCCGGCGTTATATTCTGCATGTCCAGGGATTTATCAGCCTGGTCCTCAAGTTCTCTGAATATGGCTTCGATATCGGCAAGCTCAACGGCGCCTTTTCCGTCCCGGCCGTAACGTTTCGGTTCCGCCCGACCCATGCTTAACGCGATGTCAGAGGCAACCGCGCCGAATGCACAGAAAACGGATTGGCTGGCAGGGATCATAACTTCTTCCACCATGTCCAGGGCAAAAGCCGGCGCATGGGCCGGGCCTGCACCACCGAAGGCATACAACACGAACTCACGGGCATCGTGACCTTGCTCGATGGTGACTGTTCTGAGCAGGTCCGCCATGCGGGTATCTACAATCCGCTTGATGCCGGCAGCCGCTTCCTCAATCGGCAGCCCCAACGGGTCGGCTACGTGAATCTTTACTGCTTCCCGCGCTTTGTTCATGTCCAGCTTCAGTTTGCCGCCAAGAAACCCCTCCGGGTCGATAATGCCGAGAACCACGTCAGCATCAGTCACGGTCGGACGTGCTCCTCCACGGCCGTAACAGGCAGGTCCCGGCTCAGCCCCCGCACTTTCAGGTCCTACGTAGATGTATCCGCCCTGCTCAACACCTGCAATGGAACCGCCGCCGGCGCCGATGGTCCGAACGTCCAGCATTGGAAGCAACAGATGGTATTTATCCGCCACAGTTTCCTTGCGCAGGCTCGCTTCGCCCGCCGCAATAACGGCCACGTCCGTGGATGTACCTCCCATATCGAATGAAATGATGTTGTCATGGCCGCAAAGGTTGCCTATGTACCTTGCCGCAGTAACACCGCCCGAGGGACCGGACAGCAACAGCCGCACCGGCGCGCGTCCCGCTTCGTCCGGCGTCATGACGCTGCCGCTGGAATCCAGCAGGAACAACCGGTTTTTGTCCAGCCTGCGGCCAAGCTG
>JAAXHV010000162.1 GCA_012270695.1 Gammaproteobacteria bacterium
TTTATCGCGACCGGTATGTTCGGCAGCCAGGTTGGGAAGAATGACCGTAGCCAATGCGATACCGAATACGCCGAGTGGAAATTCGACCAGCCGATCGGAAAAATACAGCCAGGAGATACTTCCGGTCTCCAGGAATGAGGCGATCATGGTATCGACCAGGAGATTTACCTGGGTAACGGAGGCGGCAAACAGGGTCGGTATCATCAAGGTGATGATTCTGCCCACACCTTCCCGGTCGCGGTTGAACCTGGGCAGCGGCAATAACCTGAGTCTCAAAAGAAACGGAAACTGAAACAGCAACTGCGCCACACCCGCGATAAACACCCCCCATGCCAATGCGATAACCCTTTGCTCCGGCGGAAAATAAGACGTCAGCCATAGTGCGCAACCGATCAATGAAAGGTTAAGCAGTACCGGAGTAAACGCCGGCACTGCGAACCGCCGGTAGGTATTGAGGATGCCGCCCGCCATCGCGATCAGCGAAATAAACAGGATGTAAGGGAAGGTAATACGCAACATCTGTGTCGCCAGGGCCTGCTTTTCCATATCCCCGCTGAAACCGGGTGCAAAGATCATGATAAGCAAAGGCGCGGCCAGGACGCCCACGACCGTAGTCACGCACAGGCATGTGCCCAGGACCGCGGCGGTATGATCAACCAGGGCATTGACTTCAGCCTGGCTGCGGCGTTCCCGGTATTCGGACAGAACCGGCACGAACGCCTGGGAGAAACCGCCTTCCGCAAATACCCGGCGTAAAAAATTCGGGATGCGAAAAGCAACGATAAACGCGTCAACACCCGCCCCGGGACCGAACATGGCGCCGATAATGATATCCCGGATCAATCCCAGAATACGGGACAGCGTCGTCATCAGTCCGACGACCAGGGTCGATTTCAGTAACCTCTCTTTCACTATAATCAAGAAGCAGGAATTAAGATGAACAAGTCCTGTTTATTTGGCAGGCTCCCGGCGGTCGAAAAACAGCAATACGGTTTCATAACAAACAGTATACTCCCATTCCTGATTCCCAATTCCTGATAAACATTGACAAAGTTCAGGTATATACGCATAGTATGCCGTCTTTTGAAATAATCGATTACCGGGAGTTACATTTGGCCAATATCGCATCAGCAAAGAAACGCGCACGCCAGGCTGCCAAGCGCCGTCTGCACAACAACTCACGCCGGTCCATGTTACGGTCTTCTATCAGAAAGGTGCTTGACTCCATAGCACAGGGCGATAAAACAGCGGCGACCACTGCCTACCAGGCCGCAGTTCCCATCATCGACAGGATGGCGAATAAAGGCTTGATCCACAAGAACAAGGCCGCCCGGCACAAGAGTCGTCTGAACGCCAAGATCCGCGCACTCCAGGACTAACCCGCATTCCTCAGCAGTTCGTTCGTGCTCATCGGGACAAACCTGCTGTTACATTATTGTATTTACAGGAGCACCAGGTTATCCCGGTGGATCAGCTCCGCATCATCGACGTAGCCCAGCAGTTGTTCGATTTCAGTGCTGGGTTGCCCCATGATTTTACGGGATTCGTCGGCGCTGTAGTTGACCAGTCCGCGCGCAATCTCTCTGCCATCCCTTGCAACACAGCTGACAATCTCACCCCGATTGAACTCGCCACGGACGGCTACTACCCCGACGGCCAGCAGGCTCTTGCCCCGTTCAACCAGCACGCGGCAGGCGCCGTCATCCAATACCAGGGAACCGGCCGGACGTTTGTGTCCCGCCAGCCACTGTTTGCGCGCGGCTAACGGCGAATGCTGGACGCTGAGCAAGGTTCCCGTCTGCTCACCCCCTGCAATCTTTAACAAGACGTTCACCTCCAGACCTGAGCAGATGATCGTATCGGCTCCGGATTTTGCGGCAGTCTCGGCGGCCTTGAGTTTGGTCAGCATGCCGCCCCGACCCAATGCGCCACCCGTACCGGCATAACCCAGCAAGGAGGCATCGCCGGCTCGCCCCGCCCTGATTAAGCTGGCTTGCGGATACTGACGCGGGTCGCGGTCATATAAGCCCTCCTGGTCGGTCAGGATGATTAACCGATCCGCTTCAGCCAGATTTACCGCCAGACCTGCCAGCGAGTCGTTATCCCCCAAGCGTATCTCATCGGTGGCGACGCTATCATTCTCATTTATTATGGGAACGACACCCAATTCCAGCAAGGTGCGCAAGGTCGACCGGGCATTCAGGTAACGCCTCCGGTCGGCGATATCATCATGAGTCAAAAGTATCTGGGCGGTGTGTATGCCGTATTCCTTGAATGCGGCTTCGTAAGCCTGGATTAATCCCATCTGGCCGACTGCCGCCGCAGCCTGTTGTTCGTGCAAGCTGACAGGACTTATATTCCAGCCCAGGCGCGCCCTGCCTTCTGCGATTGCGCCGGAAGAGACGATGATAAAACGGAACCCGCGGCCGCGTAGTTGAGCCATCTGCCCCACCCAGCCGGAGATGGCCTCGGTACGCAAACCGCAACCGTCATCGGTCAACAAGGCACTGCCTATCTTGACCACCCAGCACTGCTTGCTGTGGTCTTTGGACTCAGATTTTGCCATGGGCTAACCTTCCGCTTCCCGTTCCGAAAGCCATTGGAATATGGCTTTTATCAATACGTCGCAACCTTTTCCGGTTGCTGCGGAAATGCAGAAAACGGGCTGCTGCCATTGCATTTCCGTTGTTATCTCATCCTGAATCTCCGCAACTTTTTCAGCGGCGACTATATCAATCTTGTTGAGCACCAGCCACCTTGGTTTATTCATCAGCTCACCATCCCAGGCCGCAAGTTCTGCTTCAATCGCGCGGATTGCTGCTATGGCCTCAAGCGTATCCTGTTGTGCACCGTCCATGGCACATACCTTGTGGGCGTCCTGCGGACGTCCGGGTCCGCTGCCGGCGGATTCGTCATGTGAGCCGATATCAACCAAGTGCAACAACAGGCGCGTCCTGGACAGGTGCCGTAGAAATTGAGCGCCCAGACCGGCGCCAGCAGCAGCGCCCTCTATCAACCCGGGTATGTCCGCAATGACGAGGTCCCGGCTTGCGCCGAGCCGGACTACTCCCAGGTGGGGATACAGTGTGGTGAACGGATAAGCAGCAACCTTGGGACGGGCAGCGGAAACCTGGCGGATAAAAGTGGATTTGCCGGCGTTGGGCCGGCCAAGCAGGCCGACGTCAGCCAGCACCTGCAATTCCAGCCGTAAGTTCCGGCTCTCACCCTGACCTCCTTTGGTGGTCTTTCTCGGCGCTCGATTGACACTGCTCTTGAAACGGGCATTGCCCAGGCCATGCTCACCGCCGCGGGCAACCAGAACAACCTCATCCCGGTCAACCAGGTCGCCGATCAATTCATCGGTGTCGTCATCATAAACCAGGGTACCCAGCGGGACCCTGATCCTGATATCCTCGGCGCTTTTGCCGGCCCGCTCCCGGCCACTGCCCGGTTGCCCGTTGCCGCCCCGGTACAGACGCGCATGACGAAAGTCAACCAGGGTGTTCAGACCTTCATCAACTACCAGGTAAATGCTGCCTCCGTTCCCCCCGTCGCCACCGTCAGGACCACCCCTGGGAATATATTTTTCCCGCCGAAAACTCAGGCAACCATCACCGCCCTTACCTGCTTCCACCCGGATGGTTGCCTCATCAACAAACTTCATCTTTCAGGGCCAGGGCCACTGAGAACACCGAACTCACAGAGTGGGTCGAGAAGCTTTATTCACTCTGTGCTCTCTGTGGCAAATCCACGCCTATCCTCTTAACCCGCTGTCCTCGGCCCACTGTCTCCTGTCGCCCGGACACTGACAAAAGTCCTGTTTCTTGCCCCTTTTTGTTCGAATACCACCATACCATCGGCCGTTGCATACAGGGTATGGTCTCTGCCGCAGCCTACGTTCACACCGGGATGAAACCGGGTACCCCGTTGCCTGACTATGATGTTCCCCGCCTTGACCATTTCACTGCCGAAGCGTTTAACGCCGAGGCGTTTGGAATGGGAATCCCGGCCATTCCGTGTGCTGCCGCCTGCTTTTTTATGTGCCATTATCCTGCTCCCGATGATTATTGCGTATTAATGCCGGTAATTTTTAATTCTGTGTAAGCCTGCCGATGACCCATCTGCTTGCGGTGATGTTTACGGCGTCTGAACTTGACCACCTTGATTTTTGCTCCCCGGCCATGGGACGTTACCGTTGCCGCAACCGTCGCGCCGGGCACTACGGGGGCGCCGACCGATATATTGTCCCCATCGGCAACCATAAGAACGTCATCCAGGCTGATTTCACCACCCTCCTCGACATTGATTTTCTCTACCCGGATAGTATCGCCTTCCTGCACTTTATACTGCTTTCCACCGGATTTAATGACCGCATACATAACACTCCACACCCATCATTGTAAAATTCAGACCCAACGCACAACGCAACAGCCGCGTGCCTTAAGCGGGGAATTTTATAACACAATTCTTCATGATACAAGCAGCACCATCGCCTACAGCGCCGGCAACCGGGGACGATTTCAAATATGTCCCCTCTCACAGAAAGTATGCGGTTGCCCTGACAGCCCGGAAACGACTCCAGCCTACCTGCCGCAAACCTGACAACGTGTTATTATCGCTTCATGCTACGAGAGAATGCTGAAAAAGTGATAAGCACAAAACCAGTACCGGAAACAGGTTTGGAGCCTGTTCAAGCGCTGATCAGGGACGACATGCAGAAGGTGAATGCGCTGATACAGGAAAAACTGCATTCCGACATCGGGCTTATCGATCAACTGGGCCATTACATCGTCAGCAGCGGGGGCAAAAGACTGCGGCCGGCCCTGGTGTTGCTCAGCGCCAACTGTTTCTATTATCGCCAGAACCTGCACATCAAACTTGCCGCCATCATCGAATTTATCCATACTGCTACCCTGCTCCATGACGACGTGGTAGATGCCTCCGTGCTGCGCCGAGGCCAGATCACCGCCAACCAGCGCTGGGGTAATGAGGCAAGCGTCCTGGTCGGAGATTTTCTTTATTCCCGCGCGTTTCAGATGATGGTGGAAGTGGGTTCCATGCACGTCATGGAAATCATGGCTGACGCCACCAATACCATTGCCGAAGGCGAAGTGCAGCAACTGCTCAACCGCCATGACCCGGAAACAACGGAACAGCGCTACCTGCAAGTCATACATAACAAAACGGCAAAATTGTTCGAGGCGGCGGCCCAGGTCGGCGCCGTTATAGCCGGGCAGGACCACCAAACGGAGCAGGCCATGTCCAACTACGGCAAACACCTTGGCATAGCTTACCAGTTGGTGGACGACGCCCTGGATTACAGCGCGCCCGATGAAAACCTGGGAAAAAATATCGGTGACGACCTCGCCGAAGGCAAACCCACCCTGCCTCTGTTATACGCTCTCTGGCATGGTTCGGATGAACAGGCAGCCCTTATCAGGAACGCCATAAAACGGGGCAGCCTGGAGAGCATGGATCAAATCTGTGCGGCCATTGCCGCAACCGGGGCAATCCAGCATACCCGGGAGCGCGCCCGCCGTGAGGCCGAAACCGCCATGCAGTACCTGGAAGGTCTGCCCCAATCCGAATACCTGGATGCCCTGCACATGCTGACCCGCTTCGCTGCCGAGCGGAACTATTAAAATGCCGGAAGTCACCAGGGAAGACCTCAGTATCGTTGAGTGAGCTTGACCCGCTCATGCTGACTCTTTACGATTCCGGCGGCACGGACACGCTAGATTTCAGCACCGACTCCACCGACCAGGTCATTAACCTGCAAGCAGAGGAAACCTCCAGCATCTACGGCAATAAAGGCAACCTTATCATTGCTCCCCACACCGAAATTGAAAACGTGGTTGCTGGTCGCGGCAACGACGCCATCACAGGCAATAACGCTGATAACATACTCACAGGCGGCCCGGGCGCGGACAAATTGGACGGTGGGACGGTGCTGCTGACCGGCATCACGACCCTGCCGGAGGCGGGGGATTTCATGGTATAGAAGACCGATTCCGGTCACTATAAAAGCACTTTCTCCTCAAATAGCCAAATGTAGAGATGTACTGACGTACTTTCACTGAGAGGACTGTTATATTCTCACTGTGATATTTGTTATTTACAATGATAGACATATATTATATATTGTTTATTCCGGTTATTATGAATTAAATGACGACACTGCCATGCCTCGATTGATATCAGCGCCCTTCTTCAGCGAGCACCCGGTATTCCGGCGTGCCGAGTACGCTGCCGCGGTGGGTCGACAACCTGGTGACAAGGTGGTAACGGCAATGCTCGCACAGCATCTCAAGGCCGGCAACATACAGCGAATAGCGCGGGAGGTGTTTGCGTCCGTACCACAGCATGCCAAGGCGCGGGGCTGGACGGCAGACCGTTTTCTGGCCGCCTCCCGCCTGCGTCCGGACGGCGTCGTCGCGTATCATTCTGCCCTTGAGTTGCACGGCTACGCTTATAGCGAATGGAACGAGGTACAGGTGGTCACTGCCGGCGAACCGGGCACGTACAAGGCCACCGGGTTTGTCTGCCGTTTCGTCAACCCGCCGCGCGGCTCTTCCGGCCCGCAAAGTACGTTGGTGGACGGAGTGACAACAGTTGACCGGCTGGGGCTGGATGTCAGGGTGACCACGGTCGAACGCACCATAGCGGACCTGTTTGACCGTCATGAACTGGCCGGCGGAGCAGAAGAGTTGTTCAACTCGCTGGACCTGGTAATGCGTGTCGATGCCGATGCGTTGGTGCAGCACACACGGGCGCGCGGCAACGCCGCGGCGACCGGCGCGCTGGGGTTCTGGCTGGAACGCGAGCGGGAACAGTTGGCCGTGCCTGAACGGGTACTTGGAGAACTCCGGACACTGGCGCCGGCGGGCCTTCGTTATGCGCTTGGCGCCAAACCAGGTTCGGGGAAGACAGCCAAGGGCTGGAACGTCATCCTTCCCGCCGATGTTGTCGAACGCCGTTTTGAGGGGTTGTGATGGCGCCGCCCTCCACCCAGACGTTGCAGCGTATCGCCGGTGAGACGGGGCACCAGCCCGGTACTGTTGAGAAGGTCCTGCGTCTCCTGGACCTGCTGGCTGAAATTAACCGGGACCCGTATCTTGCCGGACGCCTCGTCCTCAAGGGCGGGACGGCCCTCAATGTCTTCCACCTCGATCTTGATCGGCTTTCTGTGGATATCGACCTGAACTACATCGGCGGACTGGACAGAGCGGTAATGGTGCGCGAGCGCCGGGACGTTGATGCTGAGATTAACCGGCTTTTAGCCTCTCAGGGTTACAGCGTCCGTCGGCAACCTGACGAGCATGCCGGCGGCAAATGGTCGTCACGCTTCAATTCCGCGCTTGGCGGCAATGCCACGCTGGAGGTGGATATTAACTACATGGACCGTCAACCCCTGTTCGGCGTAGTGCGAATGGAGTCCCGCAACCTGGGCGGGATACAGGCAAGAGGTATTCTCGTACTCGACATCCATGAGATTGTTGCAGGAAAATTAGTGGCTCTGGTTGACAGAGGAGCCACACGAGACCTGTTTGACGCGCGCCGTATTTTGTCTACTGAGGGCCTCGACTGGGCCAGGATCAAGGCGGCAGTACTGGCGATAGGCGCTTGCAGGCGGACAGACTGGCGGAACAAATCCACCAACGCTATCGTTAACTCTGCCGAGTCGCCTGATAAGCTCCTTTATTGCTTGCCGCAGGATTATTTTGCCGAATATAAAGATATTGATGTGTGGATTAACGAGACCGTTGAACTCTGCCGGGAAAGGCTCGGGTTCCTGTTTAACCTGTCAGCGAACGAACAGGCGTTTCTTGATGGCGTACTTGACCGCGGTGAAATAAATTCGGACCTTCTTGAAACCGACCCCGAAACGCGAAAACGAATAAGCGCCATGCCGGCGCTGACGTGGAAAGCCCTGCATGTTCGCAAGCATCCAGGCTGAACTGCGTCAAATCTGCCTGACGATATTAACGGGTGTCGGCTGCGCCTGGTCGCTCATCGCCCGCGGCGGTAAGGCCGCGGTCAATGTCATCGATAACGAGGGCGATACCCCGGTGCTCAAGACCCTGCTCCGCACCCTTCATCGTCCCGCGCTGCCGGGCACAAAAAAATTTTTTCGAAAAAGGCCAGTTGTGGACGAAATACGCCTTATAAGGTACAGTTGGCGATGACGACAGACAGGCAGGTCCATACCGTCTTTCTGTTTTCCATATCGGGGTGTAGCTCAGCNNAGGTTCAAATCCTCTCACCCCGACCAGTAAAACGGCCACATAATGGCTAACCCGTATATCTCACTAATTCGCTTGTCATCGACGGAATTATGATCGCATCTATTGGCGAGATATGCGCGCTATTCCGGTTTTGCAGCGGGCACGAGTCCAAACACCACATCCCGTACCACCTTGATGAAATGCCGGTACGGCAACAGGTCCGCATACGCACGCCTCGACAACACCCCGGTTCGATAACGGTACTGCCCAAGCTGCACCGGCAACGGTTTGAGGAAACCACCGGGTAGCTTCTCGATGAAATTCAACGACAGCACCGACAGGTAAGGACCGGTCCGTATCAGCGATAAATCCCCTGAATTAGTGCGCACCACCGCGCCCACCCGTTTGGCCGTTCGCTGGTAAAGTCTGGTCAGCACATCATCGGTCAGGGAAGACCGGGCCGCGCCCGCCTGCGCCTGCATCACCGTGTCGTAATCAATCCACGGGTAGTCAGTCAGGTCCGCATACGTCCATGCCTGTGAATGCAGCGGATGCTCACTGTGGGCCACGATACCCCAGGTCATATCCAGGAGGTGGTCGCGCACGAGAAACTGGGG
>JAAXHV010000163.1 GCA_012270695.1 Gammaproteobacteria bacterium
TCGCGGGGTGGGATTCAAGGCCGCTTCGCTTATTTTTTGCTTTCGAAGTTAGCGTATTTCTTTGATACAGATTCTAGTTTTAAAAACTTAACTGCTTGTCAGAATTGAAGATAATTTGTTATCCACATTTTCTGTGGATAACTTTGTGGACAATGCTGGAGTGCCGGCCTTAAAGTACGGAAAAACACTGGATTTATGACAAAATTGTTAAATTTTAGACAATTTCATAAAGCTCTTATATTTCAAATAGTTAGCATTCATATAGCATTTCCATGGGCTACTTGTCAGGGTTTGGCCGTTAATCCCCCCGGAAAACCCCTGAACTGTGCATAAAAATCCGTTCCGGCAGCGATCTGAACTTTTTTTAACCCTTCAGGTCTAAATCAGCAAATGACGGATACTTCTTGCTATGAACACAGCGAGATGGTAAACGAACCCCGGTTCTCCCCCAACCGGGTTACTTGGCCCCGGTGGACCTCCCTCCCCCCACGACTTCCGGGGCCTACTTTTTTTCATTGGCCACGTTATTCCAACCATATATTCAACACCCGGCACAATTCTTCCAGGCCGTGCTTTTTCGCGGCTGAGAACAGTTGAACGCTGTTTTGATCCGTGCAGCTCTTGCCAACCGAAAGCAATGCTTGCCTGGCGGCGCTTCGGGAAAGCTTGTCTGCCTTATTCAGCAGGACGTGTGCCGGCAGGTCTTTATTCTCACACCAGCTTAACATCTGCTGGTCGAGTTCAGTCAGGCAACGCCTGATATCCACGATCAAGACCAGGCCGACCAGGCACCGGCGCCGTTCCAGGTAGGCGTTGATGAGTTGCCCCCAATGTTGCCTCAGTGAGCGCGGCGCTCTGGCATAGCCGTAACCGGGCAAATCCACGAGACGTGTATCCGCGCCTGCGGAAAAAAAATTGATCTGCCGGGTCCGTCCCGGCTGTCTGCTCGTCCGGGCCAGGCCCTTTTGTTCTGCGAGCGTATTGATCACACTCGATTTCCCGGCGTTGGAGCGGCCGGCAAAGACAACTTCCTTGCCTGTGTCAGCCGGCAACTGCGCCAAACGGTGAGCGCTGTAGAGGTAAACCGTTTTACGATATCGGTTGTCTTGCATGGGCTCTGACACAAATAATATCCTTCAGGCTATCCACTTTTTCCAATTATTCTGTAAGATAACGCCAATCGCAAAAATACTATAGTTTTATCAAGGTAACCCCGGATGACAAATAAACTAATCAGCGGTCTTGTGCTGATGTTACTTCCCCTAACTCTGACCGCCGCCGGAAACATCGAGGCGGGCAAGCAGAAAGCGGCAACCTGTGCCATCTGCCATGGTCCTGATGGAAACAGCAACAATCCATCCTGGCCGAACCTGGCCGGGCAACACGCTGAATATATCAAAAAACAATTAGAGGATTACCGGGACGGGCGCAGGAAGAGCGACCAGATGGCACCCCTGGCCATGATCCTGAGCGATCAGGATATTGCCGACCTCGCCGCTTATTACGCGGCAGAAAAACCTAGGTACGGCATGACCAGGCCGGAAAATGTGGAGCCGGGTGAGTTCCTGTATCGCGCCGGCAACGCGGATAAAGGACTGGCGGCATGCATGGCTTGCCACGGACCTAACGGCATAGGCAATCCAGCGGCGAACTACCCCAGGATTAATGCGCAACATGCGGCCTACACGGAACTCCAGTTAAAGGCTTTCAAGGCTGAGGAGCGGACCAACGATCTCAACGGCATCATGCGCGATATCGCCGGCAGGATGTCCAACGACAGTATCCAGGCCGTTGCCGATTACCTTCAGGGGCTGCATTGATGTCTGACTTGGCGTCGCTGCGATCCATTGATTTTTGAAGCAAAACACATTTTTGTTTTCACT
>JAAXHV010000164.1 GCA_012270695.1 Gammaproteobacteria bacterium
AACGCGCAATTCAATCGCGCTTATACGAATGTACCGCTATGCACCCCATACAGAGCTTGCTTGCTCACCGGTCAATACCCCAGCCAAACCGGCGTTACAGGGAATGGTATGCGCCTCCCCGTGAATCAGCCGACCATTGCCCATCATCTGAACCAGGCAGGTTATGACACGCACTATATCGGCAAATGGCATTTGAGCGGTAAACAACAAAACTGGTGGGTTCCGCCAGAACTGCGGGGAGGCTTTCAGCACTTCATTGGGTGGGAAAGCCACCATGTAGATCACAATGCCGGGCTGATCTGGTACGACGATCCCGACAACCCCATAAAGCTTCGCGGACACGAAACCGATGGCTTGACAGATATTGTCTGCGAAGAACTGGAATTTCTATCATCCCCGGAGTCCCCATTCTTCATGGCAGTGTCGTATCAAGCGCCCCACCCCCCGTGTTCGCCTCCCCTGATCGACATGCAGCGATATGACAAGTCCGTACTGGATAACCCACCCAACACGGACCGCGACGCCTGGTTCAAGAACACAGGCTGGAATGCGGACTACGGTGTTGAAGAATTCAGGAAGCGGTACTTTGGGGAAATTTCTCAGTTGGACACTGCGTTTGGCCGCGTGTTAAAAACACTGGAAAAAACTGGACTGGCAGATGATACTGTAGTCATCTTCACATCGGACCACGGCGATATGGCCGGTTGTCATGGCCTGTTCGGAAAAGGCGTTATGTTCGATGAGTCTGTTCGCGTGCCCCTGTTCATCCGCGTACCCGGAACAGCACAATGCGTCATTGAGAAACCGGTATCCACAGTAGATCTATTCGCCACAATTCTCCATCTGGCCGATGCTGAAAATCCAGGAAAAACTGAAGGACGCTCTCTACTCCCCTGCATGACAGGAGAGCCAGATATCGCAACAGATGTCTTCATCGAACACAAAGATGATTGTGTTATCAGGGGCGACGTAAAGCTAATTACGAAGCGGAACGAGAATGACATTACGCATTGCTTTAATCTGGCGGACGACCCGTATGAACTCAACAACCTGGCTCAGAGTCTGAACCGCGAAACCAGAGACAGCATGCTCCTCGCGCTTAACCAATGGAGAAATCGAATAGGGAACTGACGGCGATCCGGTAAACCGCGCCCTATCTCACATACCGCAAAGCCCCTTCACCTCCTGCAGCATCGGATCTTCTGTCTTCTCGGCCATCTGTACGAGTAGCCCTGCTAACCGCTTCTTCTCACCTGAAATCTGTGGCGCGTCGATGAGATTTTCCATCTCCAGCGGATCGGATTCGTGGTCATACAGGACATTGTAAATCCCTGGAGAAAACACGTAGCGACCATCCCATACGGCACGCCATCCACCGGGCTGGGTCGCGCCGCGGAGTCCCATATATAC
>JAAXHV010000165.1 GCA_012270695.1 Gammaproteobacteria bacterium
GGGCTTGGTAAACTCGGAATGTTAGGTGCTCTGCCAGGTTACAAGTTAAAATTAAGGAAGCTCTGACTTAATCAGAGGTTTCTTGACAGAGACCTTGAGAGTTAACCGTTGACAGAAACGACAGCCGGCAATAGTGATGACCCTACCCAATCCAGGGAGGCTCATGCACGCGTAAACGATGAACTGGTGTTCCTGTTCGGTCAGGAAACGGTGGAGCAGGCTGAGCAGTTGGATATCGCCGACCTGAGGTTGAACGATGAGATAGTGACATGCATTGCCGACGGCATCAGGACACTCAAGGAGTTACGGGATAACCCCGTTGCCCAGGTGAATTTCATCAATGGCATGGAACCCGGCGCGCGGCTGCTGCTGTGCATGTGGATTATGGATATGGGGTTGCTGAAAAAAATCCAAAACCGTTCCTATTTTCTGAGGACTCGGGAGTTCCTTGAGTAAGCCGAAAATGACCTCCAGGAAGCAGACGAGACGCCGGCGTCGCGACCAGCCGACTCCTTCGTCGAAAGAGCGTATGCGGGCGCAGCCGGACGACCTGGATCGCGACAAGACCTCCGTCCAGCCGATGCTGCAAGGCACCGGACTCGCAAGACCGGACGCGCTGGGCATTTTGGGTCTCAGCCTGCTGGTGGCGGTCAGCTACTTTCCCGTGACCGCTGCGGGCTTCGTCTGGGATGATGTCATCATGACGGCATCGAAGGCCGTGCAGGAGTGGTCCGGTCTCTGGCAGCTCTGGTTCGATACCGAAAACACCTATAGAGTCGGCAACACCCGAGAGGGCCACTTCTGGCCGCTCCTGTATTCGACCTTCTGGCTGGAGCACAAGCTGTGGGGGTTTGCCCCACTCGGCTACCACCTCATCAACCTGCTGCTGCACTTTGTCAACGCGTGCCTGGTGTGGAAGCTGATGAGTCGTCTGGCCGTGCCCGGAGCCTGGCTTATCGCCGCGGTATTCGCCGTTCATCCCGTCCACGTCGAAGCCGTTGCCTGGGTGATCGCGCGCAAAGACCTGCTCTTCACCCTGTTCTACCTCGCCGCGGCGTTGACCTGGCTGCGTTTCGTGGACTCCCCGCGGGCGGGGCGCTACTTCCTGGCGCTGGCATTGTTCATGGCCGGACTGCTCTCCAAGTCCATGGCCGTGACCCTGCCCGCGGGGTTGCTGATCTGGCATTGGTGGCAGCAAGGCCGGGTGACCGCCACCGACGTGCTGCGCCTGCTGCCGTTCTTCCTCGTGGGGTTGGGCTTCGGGCTTGCCGAAATGTCGTTCTACCAGCGCCGGGAGGACCTGTCCTTGTCTTTCGACTACTCGGCCGTTGATCGGTTGCTTATCTCGGCACACGCCCTGTGGTTCTACGCGGGCAAGTTGCTCTGGCCGACCGACCTGGCTGTGATCTATCCGCGCTGGGACATCGACCCGCTGGAGCCGTTGGGCTGGGCGCACGTGGCCGCGGCCCTGGCTGTGGCTGCGCTGCTGTGGTTATTCCGGCAGCGGATCGGTCGCGGGCCGCTGGCCGGCGCCGCGTTCTTTGCGGTGACGTTGTTGCCGGTGCTGGGCAGCGTGGACAATATCTACATGAAGTACTCCTTTGTGGCCGATCGCTATCAATATCTGGCCAGCCTGGGGCTCATCGCGGTGATCGTCGGGTGTGCGGCGTATACAGCGGACAAGCTGTCGGGGGCGTGGCGCAACGGCGGCCTGGCCGTTGCAGGCGTGGTCCTGGTCGTACTGGGTACGCTGACCTGGCGTCAGGCAGGTATCTACCGGGATGACGTCACCTTCTACCAACACATTATTGCGCTCAATCCGGTGGCGCACGATGCGCATCTCAATCTCAGCGCCGCGTTGTCGGCGCGGGGACGAAAAGAGGAAGCCCTGGCCGCGGCGCTGACCGCGGTGGAGCAGCGTCCGGATTCTGCGGATGGGTATAACAACGTCGGTGAGGCGCTCATCGGCCTCCGTCGCTTCGATGAGGCTGAGCAGTACCTGCGGCGCGGCCAGAAAATCAATCCGCGCCACCCGAACACCCTCCTGAACCTGGTCGTTGCACTGGAACGGCAGGAGCGCTACGAGGAAGCGCTTGCAGGCTACGACGACATTCTCAAACTCAACCCCGAAGACATTAAGATCCACGTCGGCCGCGGCAGTCTCCTGGTTCGCATGCGGCGTTACGCCGAGGCCTTTGAGTCTCTGAAGCCGGCCGTCGCCCGTCCGCCGGCCTTGCCGTCCGCCCGTCCGCTGCACGCTCGGCTGCACGCCCAGATGAGCCTGGCGGCGCGCAACCTGGATCGGCATGGCGTGGCCGAGAAACATCACCGCCGCGCCCTGGATCTCATGCCGGGGCACCCCGAACCCGTCCAGAACCTGGCCGAATCGCTCAGGGAGCAGGAATACCACGAAGAGGCGCTTGAGTGGTATGCAACGGCCATCGAACTGGACCCTCTGTTTGGCCTGGCCTATGCCGGCATGGGCGATACCCTGTTCCACATGCAGCGCTACGCCGAAGCGGCGGATCGCCTGCAGGAGGCCGTGCGTTTGATCTCGGACCCGCAGATGGCGTCCGCTCTACACGTCCTGCTGGCGCGTACAGCGGAGGCGCAGGGCCAGCCCGAAACGGCAGAAGAACGGTATAAGCAGGCGCTGGACACCCAGCCACAAAACCCGGACGCCCTCAAGAATCTGATCTCGTTGTATTTCGAGCAGGAGCGCTACGAGGAGACCCTTGATTTGTTTCGGGCTCTCAGCAACGTCGAGCCCGGCAATGCGGAACTCCACGTTAACAAGGGCATCGTGCTTGACAAACTGGGCCGAACTGACGAGGCATTACGCAGCCTCGACCAGGCGTTGTCGCTGGAACCGAACCTGGAAAAAGCACTGACGACTCGCGAGCGAATGCGGCAGGGCCTGCACGAGACCGCACCATAATTTTGTGTTCTCTTATATCAGCCAATAGGGCCAGTAGAGAATTTTATTTTTTCGGTCCCAGTAAGGCAGTCCACCATAGTTGATGATGCCGAAAGGAACCTGGTATCTGCGGATAAAATAATTGAGTAATGACGTATCGATTTTACTGCGGTCGATACCAGCTTTAGCTTCAAGAGGTATCATTCGTTTACCAATGACAATGATAAAATCAATTTCGCCCTTCCTGTATTTAACTTTGCCATTGGCATCGATAGTAAATGGCTTGTAGTAACTGACCTGGGTTTTCAGCGCTTTTAACTGCAAAATCTGCCGAAGTCTGGCGTGAACATAACCCTCCACCCGGAAGCCTTTTTGCGTATCATCTTCCAGCAGTTCTTCTCCGGTTAAATAAGTGACAATGCCGGGGTCGATATAGGAATAGTTGTTGAGGTAAGATCTCCGCTCTTCACCGATAAGAAGCGGCTTTTTTTTAATCAGGTAACCATGGTTGATAAGGTCATCAATGACTTTATTAATCTGGTCACGTCTTCTCAGCCCGGTTCTCTGGAAAACTCCCTGGTAGGCAAATTCCCTGGAGTCCAGTCTGGCCAGTTCCAGTTTAACGGTTTCTGCAGTATTGTCATTATTAACAGACTGGAGTTCAAAGCCGCGCTCCACGATCTTACGTATTTCTACCAGCTTGTCATTGTTGGAGCGTGCCAGGTGGGCCAGGGGGAAACCGCCGTAGCCCAGGTATGCGGCAATGATCCGTTTCATCTCCTCATGAAGGTCTAAAGGTATGTCCGGTTCTCGCCCTTCTTGCCAGTTGAATAAAACATCCTGGAATTGTTGCACCCACTCTCGCTTCGCCATTTTTTCATGGCAAAGGATTTCTCCCAGGGAGAAGGGCGTCAGGGTCCAGAAGTCAGCTCGGCGTTGTAGCCTTTTCCTGGCTTCTGTTTGTAGAAACGCCGGGTTGGAACCAGAAATAATGAAGGATGCCCGGGAATTGTCGAAAGCGTATTTTACAGCATCAAAGATAAGTTCTGATTTTTGTATCTCATCGACGAAGATGAGGCTAGGGCGTGTAGTCAGGGCGCTGAGCTGTTCATCAAGGTAACGGGTGTTCCTGGCTACTGCCTGGCGAAATTGTATGTCATCTCCATTATAGGTAAATATCCGATAATTTCTTTCCAGTTTTTTCAACACCTGCCTGATAAGCGTTGTCTTGCCTGAACCGACGGTGCCAGCCAGAATCAACCCTGAAGGTGGATCTGGCTTGAAATAACGCAGCAAATAATCCTGTAATTCCCGATAGATATACATATCTGGAGATTTTATTCTTTTTTTTAAAAAATCTCCAGAGATTTGATAATAAATTTTGTAGAATCTCGATTTCCCGCCCTAATAGGCGGCATACCCGGCACAGACTTCCGCTAACAAGCGCAAATTACAATTGCCCCCTGACAGTATCCCGACAACCGTTTTCCCCTTGAGTTGCTCACGCAGTTTCCAGGCGGCGGCGGTTGCCGCCGCGCCGGACGGTTCGGCCAGGTTGTGCGTTGTCTCAAGCAGCCAGGCCATGGCCTGCTTGAGTTCATCGTTGGTTACCAGAACTATGTCGTGGACCAGTCGATGCATGATATCCATTGTCATTTGCGCCGGCGCCCGTGTTGCCAGACCCTCGGCAATGGTGTCGAGTGAATCGTACTGGATGATTTTGCCGGTTTTGAAGGACTCCGCCACCGCGGGCGCCCCGGCGGATTGAACTCCTATCACCTGTGTTGCGGGGTTGCGCCTTGCCGCGACGATGGCCGTACCGCAGATACCACTGCCGAGCCCAATGGGAACAAGCGCCACGTCAGGCGCCGGTTCCTGGTCGAATATCTCGTCGGCCATGGTGCCGACCCCGGCGATCAGCATGGGTTCATTGGCGGAATGCACGTAACGCAGTCCTTTCTCCTGTGTCAGTTGCTCACAGTAGTCCTTCGCATCGTCAAAATCCCTGCCGTATTCGATCAGTTCCGCGCCGAGGGCGCGCATGGACTGGTTTTTCCCCGGATTGTTGTGTTCCGGCACGACCAGGGTGCACACGACGCCGAACTGCCGCGCCGCATAAGCCAGTGACTGTCCGTGATTGCCGGTGGTACAACTGATGATACCCCGTTGCTTCTGCTCTGCGGACAGGCGACTCACCAGGTTGATACCGCCGCGCACCTTGAACGCCCCGGTGGGCTGGTGGTTCTCGTGCTTCAGCAGGTAACGGAAACCGAGACGCTGTTTCAGCAACGGCCATTCGTTCAGCAGGGTGGGGCGCAGGTACCGGTATATCCGCTCGCGGGCCTGGGTTACGTCACTATAATTAACAGGGAGTGTCTTCAAGATGATATCTTACCAATGGATGCGACTACGAAGCGTCAGGATAGCGGATTGGTGTAATATCCGGGTTATAGTCCCGGCTCCAGTCCGTGCAGACTGCGGCGAAATATATCTTTGTGGGCGTCAAAGTAACCATGCGCAATATTCTTATGATGCTGTTTTATCTCATTATAGAACGCCGGTAAAGCATGAAAAGGAACCGATGGCGATAAATGATGTTCCGCATGGTAGGGCATATTCCAGGCAAGCCAACGTAATAGCGGGTTGACCAATGTTGTCCGGGTGTTCTCCAATAAGTTTGTGTTGTTGACCGGCCGCCCGACGTGTTCGGACATGCGCACCATACGCATATAAGGTTCAGCCAGTAACCTGGGAAAAAGCCAATAATACAATGGCGCGGTTGAATTATAAATTACCATACAGGCGCCAATCGATATATAAATCAACAACATTGCCCAAGCTTCAACGATAACTTTCCAGCGCTCTGCATGAGGCAGGAATAATTTTTCTTCTCGCGTAATGATGCCACACAGGTGAATCACAAAAGGCTTTAAAAATCCCCACCAATAGGGCAGGGAGGACAGGTATAGGAAATAACCGAACAGGTTTTTGGGTTGCGCGATCAATTCAGGGTCTCGCAGCCTGTTCTGTGTATAAGAATGGTGTGCCGTATGTTCCCAGCGGAAATAGACATTAGGAAGCATAATGATGGCGCCGAAAATCCACCCGAAAAAGTCGTTCAGCCAACGCGTCCTGAAAGCGGTGCGATGCGTGAATTCGTGCTGGGGGGAGAATAAATGGACGATACCCACTCCGTGTAAAAACATGGCAGGCACAAGGAAAATTGAACCAACTGACAGGTAAACCAGGCAACCCGTAATCGAAATGATGGAAAAATGTCGCAGCAGATACAGCCAGGCATGTCTGTCGGTCCTGCACATCAGCGCCCGAAGTCGCTTACGCTGCACAATATCCTTCACCTGGTGTATATGTTCTAAAGCCATGGAATCTGGTTCGGCATGTAAATGTTGCACAATAATAAACTATTTTGTATATTGTACAACAAATTTATTCGTTAATAATTCTAAATCGGCAGTCAATTATCTTAATTATCAAATAATTATCATTAAATGTCCGGAGATTGGCACATTATAGCCTGTTGCGATGATATTGAAGACGGCGACGGCATTACGGTAGAAATTGGAAATAAGGTAATTGCTGTTTTTCGTTGCGGACAAAATTACTATGCAACAGACGGTCATTGTACCCATGCCAGGGCGCCCCTGGTTGATGGTTATCTGGATGGTGAAATTATTGAATGCCCGTTGCACCAGGGAAGATTTGATCTGCGTAACGGCAAGGCGCTGTGCTCACCGGCAACAAGAGACTTGAAGACTTATTCAGTCAGGACTGTGAATGGCGAGATACTGGTCAGGATGGATTGAAATGGTGAGATACTACTCAGGATGGATTGGAACCCATGGATAATCAATTCAATGCACTGATCACTGTTACCATTTTTATCGGCACCGAAATCAATTCCACGGGGCCATGGGGTGATGATGGGTCGAAATAAAGTGAATCACCGGGGCACATGTGATAGGTACGCTCACCTTCCTGGTACCTCAACTCCCCTTCCAGGACATACATGAACTCAATGCCTTCATGAAATATCAATGGAAATTCCTCGGACTTTTCCGTCAGCGTGATCAGGTAAGGCTCGAGTTTGATCTCGGAGTGAAATGTATGGCCGAGCAATTGATACTGGTGTCCGATACGATTGTCGTGCCGCTGAACGGTCAACCCCTCGCCGGACTTGACAAAAGTGGATTCATGGCTTTGTCGTACGTTCTGAAACAAGTTGGCAAGTGAAATGTTCAGGGCGTCACTCAATGCCTTTAAAGTGGAGAGCGATGCGGACGTATGGCCGTTTTCTATCCGGGACAACATGGAAACGGAGATCTCGGCAATATTGGACAATTCATGCACGGAAAGGTTTTTTTTCTTTCTGGCTCGGCGAATCGTTTCACCGAGCATCTGCTCTAAATCACCCGTGCTGTTCTCTGTAGACATTTACTAAAACGCCGGTATAACCATACGCCAAGTATAACGCCAAATTCAGGATTGAGAAATGAGCTATTCCATCTTCAGCCTTATTCGCAATGCCATGGACCATCATCAAAACTGGCAGAAAGCCTGGCGCAGCCCCACGCCGAAGCGTGAGTACGATGTCATCATAATCGGGGGCGGCGGTCACGGCCTTGGCGCGGCTTATTACCTGGCCAGAGAACACGGTATTACCAGTATCGCGGTGCTGGAAAAAGGCTGGCTGGGTGGTGGTAACACCGCCCGCAACACCATGACGATTCGGGATAATTATATCCGTTCCGCCAGTGTGCTATTTCATCGCGAGTCCATGAAGCTGTGGCGCGGTTTGAGTCGGGAGCTGAACTATAACGTCATGCTGCATGAACGGGGCATGATTACCTTTTTACAGAGCGGCAGTGGGGTCAGCCACGCGCAGCGCATGGCCAATACCATGAATGTGTTTGATTCGGAATACATCATGCTGTCCCTGGATGAACTGAAACGCCGCGTTCCTTTTTTCAACGACACAACCAGGATGCCGATCATCGGCGGCGTCTATCATAAAAAAATCGCCATGGCGCGCCATGATGCCGTGGCCTGGGGATATGCACGCGCCGCTGACAGGCTTGGCGTCGATATTATCCAGAATTGTGAAGTGACCGGCATATTGCGGGCAGGCAACCGGGTGTCCGGCGTTGATACCAATCGCGGCGTGATCAAGGCTAAAAAGATCGGTATGGCCGTTGCAGGGCATGGCAGCGTGGTCGCTGAAATGGCAGGGATACGACTGCCGATAGAAACCTGGCCTTTGCAGGCCCTGGTATCCACGCCTGTGAAACCGGTACTGAATGAGATTTTTGTCATTGACGGCTTTCATAATTACTTTATGCAGTCGGATAAGGGTGAACTGGTAGTCGGCGGCGTCACCGACCCCTATCCTTCTTATGCCCAACGCGGTTCGCCGCAAATCGTGGAACATGTGATTGAAGGCATGGTGGACGTCTTTCCCGTGTTCAAACGGATGAAGTTCATGCGTCAATGGGCAGGCATGCTGGATATTACCTATGACAACAGTCCGATCATTTCCA
>JAAXHV010000166.1:0-3136 GCA_012270695.1 Gammaproteobacteria bacterium
GAACCAGAGTTCAATCTGGCCGTCACAGCAAGTGGTATCTTTGACCCTTCGATCACTGAGGAGATCAGCAACTTTTTAAGGCACGGTTTGCCGTTCGGAGATGCAGATGCTTTTGGCGCCCTCGCCGGACGAATGGCCGACCTGCTCGGACTCGAGATCATGTCGCCTCTCAACGCGGGAAGCCTCAAATCGAATATTGACCGTCGACAAGGTGTCTACAACGCTGCGATTTCAGTTGTGGCAGAGTGGTCTGGATACACCAGCACCCTTCGTGAGGAACTGCGGCAGCTGCAGACCCGCGAAGACTGGTCGACTACTGCTGCGGCATATCTTCTTCCCGACGGTGTTGCACAAAAGGAAGACAAGCGATCCCTGTTAGGGCCTCTTGCGGCCCCACTTGCATGTAACCAATCACAGGAGGAAACCCTTAAGCATCTTCGCAGAGAACCTCTGACGATCGTGACTGGCCCTCCTGGGACAGGCAAGACGCAACTTGTAGTGAATGCGGTTACGAATGCGTGGCTGGACGGTGACAAAGTCCTGGTGACCTCGACCAACAATGGTGCGGTTGATGTGGCCGTTAACCGCGCGGAAAAGGATGTGAGTAACGGCTTGTTAGTCCGCACCGGCAATCACAGTGTGCGTGAGCAGGTTCCAGACCGCATCACCGCAGCATTGTCTCAGACGACAACGCACCACAGCAGCCAAGCAGTTGTGCGCGCCCGGTTGCAAAAGGTCGCCACTGAACGTACCCAACTGATAGAGAAACTGGCGAGATTGGACGAACTGGGTGTGAAACTGTTGCAGGTTGCCGAGGAGCAGGAGAAACTCGGTCCGGCTTTGAGAGAGGCGGTGCGAACACTTTGGGCTAACAGGAGCCCTCCTGAGCTGCCCATCAGTTCCCACGTAATAGAGCGACGAGCCAGACGGTTATTGCGGGCATGGTGGTTCCGTCGTTTCCGTGTGCGACGTTTACGCAGGCAACTCGGTTGCCTTGAAACCTCTCCATTAGAGCAACTTGTCACCTGGGCTCAAATAGATCAACGTGTAGCAAAGCTGACTTCCGAATTGGAAAATGGACGGGCTGAATATCAACAACTGGAGGCCTCGGTGGGCGACCCGTCGACCAGTATGCGCGAAGCAGACCAGAAATGGGCAGCTGCAAGCCTCTACGCAATCCGCGTGGACGCGGCAAAGCGAATCTCCTCTGGCGCTGACCGTCTTGCAGCTTTTCACACAATCCCTGCCAACAGCGACCGCTTTAAACGAGCAATCAGCAATTCGTTTCAGCACTTACGAGGTTGGGCGTGCACGGCATTAACAGCCCACTCCAACTTCCCTCTGGAAGCAGGACTGTTTGACCTCGTGATCGTCGATGAAGCCAGCCAGTGCAGCCTTGCGGCGGTGCTGCCGCTGGCCTATCGTGCTAAACGTATGGCTGTAGTGGGAGATCCACATCAACTGAATCCGATTATTTCTCTCAGTGATGGACTTTTACAAGAGATCGCCACACAGACAGGGTTTGACAACGACGATCTGCGCGTGCGCGGCATCCACCACAAAGACGGGTCGGCTTACTTCGCTTTCGAGTTTGCCGCGAAGCCCCAAACACCAGTTCTTCTCAACGAGCACTACCGCTGCCACCCACACATCGCCCGTTGGTTCAACAGAACGTTCTACAAGGGTGAACTCACCGTGCTGACGGACGTCACTGATACATCCTCCCGTGATCGCGCTATTTATTGGTACGATATCGACGGCGCGGTAGTACGGTCAACTTCCGGAAGCTGGCTAAACCAAGCAGAGGCAGAGCAAACTGTGAAACAACTTCGTAGTGTAATCGAATCCGGTTACAAGACCGTCGGTGTGGTGACTCCGTTTGCCGCGCAGGCGCAACTCATCGATCAGCTCGCCAAGAAGCAATTCGGCCAGGACTTCCTGGACGATATCGGGTTTGTGAGCGGAACCGCTCACCGCTTACAAGGAGACGAGCGTGAGGCGATTGTTCTCTCTTCCGTGCTCTCTCCTGGCATGTCCAATAGCGGCGCCCGTTGGATAGAAAAAGAGAGAAACCTTATAAACGTGGCTGTGAGCCGTGCCTGTCGATCACTAATCGTTCTCGGCCACCCGCTCATAGGAGATTTGGGGAGTCCAACCTTGGCCTCCCTGCGCGTCTATCTACGAGATGAGGTCGCCCGGAATGAGGGTTCAGGTTCGCCATCCGCCGAGTTCCGAATGGACAGCGAGTCTGAGAAACTTCTGCTTGACGCTATGCAACTCCGGGACCTCTTGGCCTACGCCAAGCCCAGGATAGAGGGCTACGAGTTGGACTTTGCGCTGCTGGAACAAGGGATCAAGCTGAATGTTGAGGTTGATGGCGATCAACATCTTGATGCCAGAGGCCAACAAAGGCGCCAGGACATCACTCGAGACCGCGTCCTGGCCAAGATCGGTTGGACAGTCCTGCGGATACCTGCGTGGCGATGCTACGAGGAGATTGACTCGGTGATTGACGAAATAAGAAAAACGCGAGACCGATTGCTTAACGAAGCATCCTGCCAGACGTTTTAGCGGATCCACCGGGAGAGACGAATTGTGTCCTGATATTTGGTGGGCCCGGTAGGATTCGAACCTACGACCAATGGATTCACTTTACCCTTTTATTTCTAAAAGGAGCGGACTATCTCACTACCCTCAACCGAATGATAGGGTACGGGACGCTCCAGCCTGTTATTAAGAACACTTCAGTTCCCAGGTAGTCTCTGCACCTTCCGGGGGTGTACCCCCGGCTTGGCTCAGGGTTGCCAGTCCTCCTGCCCTGACAGGCAGGCGGGTTAAGGTTTCCCTGAATTCATCCCGTTCATTTCATATTTTTCAATACGAACGCACCTAATGCGATGAGTCCACTGCTCTAACCGACTGAGCTACAGGCCCACATAATAAATCACGGATATCAGGCAACCAATTTCAGGGCAGCAATGAACAGGGGTGGCCACGCCAATATGATGCCAACCAACCAGCGGTAGCCGCTACGCATTTCGAGACGCATCTCGCGCATATCTTCCCTCAGGAACTGCATCTCCTTATGTATTGCCTTATACTGTTCCTTGCACAGTTCTTCATGGTGTTCCAGAGA
>JAAXHV010000166.1:3252-3806 GCA_012270695.1 Gammaproteobacteria bacterium
CGGATGCGCTCACGGGTAACGTCAAATTGTTTGCCCACCTCTTCCAGGGTGTGATCGGTATTCATCTCGATGCCGAAACGCATGCGTAATACCTTGGCTTCCCTGGACGTTAACCCGTTGAGCGATTCCCTCATCGTCTGTCGCAAACCCTCAAAACTGGCGTATTCGGCAGGCGCCTGGGTATTAAGGTCCTCAATAAAGTCGCCCAGGTGGGAATCATCATCATCGCCGATGGGCGTCTCCATTGAAATAGGTTCCTTGGCTATCTTGAGTACCTTGCGCACCTTCTCTTCCGGCATGTCCATTTTTTCGGCCAACTCCTCCGGCGTGGGTTCCCGACCCTGCTCCTGCAATATCTGCCGCGATATTCGATTCAGTTTGTTTATGGTCTCGATCATGTGTACCGGGATCCGGATCGTCCTGGCCTGGTCCGCGATCGAGCGGGTGATGGCCTGGCGGATCCACCAGGTTGCATAGGTGGAGAATTTATAGCCGCGCCGGTATTCAAACTTATCCACCGCTTTCATAAGGCCGATATTGCCCTCCTGGATCAG
>JAAXHV010000166.1:3910-7795 GCA_012270695.1 Gammaproteobacteria bacterium
ACTTCCTTTATTTCTGCAATGGAGAGCAAATTGTCGCTGAATGCTTCGGCTAATTTCGCCTGAATCTTAATTACCTCGTCCATTATTTTCACCAGGCCTCGTGTGTATGGGCTATCGCTTTCGGCCTGCTGTCTAATCCAGTCGGTATTTTTTTCGTTACCGGGAAAAGAAACAATAAAGTCCTTACGCGGCATTTTTGCCGTCTTTACGCACAAGCGCATTACCTCGCGCTCCGTTCCTCGTATCAGTTCAATTGCGCGGCGAACGTTGGCAGTCAGTGCCGCAGTGAATTTAGGCGCCAGGCGCAATTGCAGAAACTTTTCTGTGATGTCTTTCTGAATAGCGATAGTTTTCTCGTCATCCTTGCCATGGCGTTTGATGGCTGTGACCAGTTTCTTGTAAAGCCTGTCAAGAGCGGTTATGGCCTCGCGGACTTCTTCCAGATTCACCGTATCATCCGAGTCCGCATCATTGGAATCATCATCCTGGATTTGACGGACCGTCTGTTTCCTGGCCGAAGGAGGTAAGCCGATGTCAGGGTACTCTTCCTGGATATTGAACCCGAGAATGACGTCGCTCAGCTTCATCTCTCCATTCTGGACGCTGAGGTATGCGTCCAGAAGCATATCGATGGTCCCGGGGTATAAGGAGAGCGCAAACAGGACCTGGTTCATCCCGCCTTCAATGCGTTTGGCGATCTTTATTTCGCCCTGGCGGGTCAACAGGTCAACCGTACCCATTTCCCGCATGTACATACGCACCGGGTCTGTTGTCCTGCCGAATTCGTTTTCGACGCTGACCAGCGATGCGTTCGCATCATCCGATGAATCAGAATTGCTGGGGAGTAATTGATCGATGTCCGGCGGGAATTCATGGACTTCGATTCCCATATCGGTGATCATATTGATGATATCCTCGATCTGTTCCGGGTCTACGATCTCATCCGGCAGATGTTCCGTCACCTCGTGATAGGTGACAAAGCCTTGTTCCTTGCCTTTGGCGATCAGCAATTTTAACTGCGATTCGTCATCGTCTTCGTGTTCGAGTTCGTGCTCTTCAAGAGTCTCAATTTCCGACATAGGCGTTAGAATCCCGTTATCAAGTAGTTTGGTTTGCGCATCAGTAACGTCAGGCAAAAAATAATTCTCTATTATAGCACATAATTTATGGATAACTGATTAAAATTTCTATTTTTTTATAATGACGACCAGGGCAGCCGCATACTTTTGGATTCGGTCCCCTTGTCCCCTCCCTCTCACAGAAAGTATGCAGTTGCCCTGTAGTGACGACGGGATGGGCGCAGACAGATGCATTCGCCCTGCTTCGGTTATCTATTTGTTCCGGCGTTCTTTTGTGTAGTGCCGGCGTAATTCCGCTTTGGCTTCTTCAGTCAGTTCGCTGGGCTTTGCCCGGGTAATTCTTTCAACGGATTGCCTGGTTTTGGCCGCTTTCAGCCTGTCTACCATGTCAATAAATTGATGCTCGGCATCAAAGTCTTCCTCCGCGGGCAAGCCGGAAGCTGATGCAAGTTGATTCAGTCTTTGCTCATACCGGGAACCCCGCCAGTGTTCGAGTATTCCCGCGCACGTTATTTCCGGATTTGTGTGAACCAATGTGATGAGTTCCGTCAGAAAATCGATGCCTGGAACAGCAGGGCCGGATAGTTCGGCGGGCTCCTCCACAAGCATGGCCAGTTCCGGCCTGTTCAATATATACGATACGATGGCGCTGATATCACCTGTCCTTTCCCGTGGTGGCCAGGTTCGTGACCTGCCCGGGCGCGGCGCGGCGCCGGATTGGATATCCTGTAACAATTCATGGATTCCGCTGGTGTCGGTTTGTGCGATTTCAGCGACTTCCCCCAACAATAACTGGCGCAACCCGCTAGCGGGTATTTTGGCCAGGAAAGGCAGTATCAGGTCAAGAAAATTTGCCCTTGCCTCACGATTGGAGGTACCGGTCCTGGATTTTATTGAATTCAGCAGGAAATCGGAAAGGGGTACGGTATTTTCATCGGACAGGAAGCGTTCCGCCCCATATTGCCTGATAAAACTGTCGGGATCATCTCCTTCGGGCATAAAGCTGAACAAAGCCTGCCTTCCCTCCCGGAGTTGAGGGACCGTAATTTCCAAAGCCCGCCATGCCGCTTTTTTCCCTGCTTCATCACCGTCAAAACAAAAAATGAGCTGGCTCGCAACCCGGAACAGTTTTTCCAGGTGATTTTCCGTCGCAGCGGTGCCGAGGGTGGCGACTGCGTTGTTGATACCATACTGGGCCAGCGCGATAACATCCATATAACCTTCAACAATATAAAGTCTCTCCGGTTGTTTGTTCTTCTGGCGCGCCTGGTAGAGGCCGTACAACTCCCGGCCTTTGTGAAACACAGGTGTTTCCGGGCTGTTCAGGTATTTCGGGGTCCCCTTATCCAGCACCCGGCCGCCAAAACCGATGATACGACCGCGTTGATCGCGGATCGGAAACATGATGCGGTCGCGGAAATGATCGTAGAATCCCTCGGTGTCCCCGCTTTTTATCATTCCTGCTTCGGCCAGTCGGGTTCTGGCTTCAGCGGACTTGCCCAGGGCGTTCACCAGGTTCTTCCAGCCCGGCGGCGCGTAACCGATTTCGTAGTCCTCAATGACTGAGCCGCTGATGCCTCGTTTTTTCAGGTATTCGATTGCCCTGCTATCGTGGCCTTGCAGTTGGCCCCGGTAAAATTGTGCGGCCTGTTCCAGCAGTTCATATAATTCGTTGTAGTGCTTTGACTCAGGTTGATAACCTGCCTCCCGCGGGATTTCCAGGCCGTAACGTCCGGCCAGGTCTTCTATGGCCTCAACAAAACCCAGGCCATTGTATTCCATGATAAAGCTGATGACCGTGCCGCCGGCGCCGCAACCGAAGCAGTGGTAGAACTGCTTGTCCTGACTTACCGTAAATGAAGGCGTTTTCTCATCGTGAAACGGGCACAGGGCCTGGTGGTTCTTGCCTGCTTTGCGCAATGGGACGTGGCTGTCGATGACGTCGATGATATCGACCCGAGCCAGTAAGTCATCAATGAAACTCTGTGGTATTCTTCCCGCCATCAGTCCTGCCTGGGTTCCACGTAAGCGAATAAGGGATATCCAGCCTGCATATCTCATGCGGGCTGAGCCTGTCGAGACCCGCCATAACGGCGCAGGTCCCTCTGGCTAGCGGACTGCGTTTACCCCGTGTCAGAAATGACGGCGGATCTTGATCGGCTTTGAAAAGGCCCTGGCGCTTATACTACGTACTCAGCCGGGCTTTTACCAGTGCGCTGACCTTGCCCATGTCCGCCCGCCCCTGCAATGCGGGTTTTAATTGCCCCATGACTTTTCCCATGTCTCTCATCGAGGCAGCGCCCGTTGCGGTTATAATTCCGTCAACCATGGCGCTGATTTCTGCAGAGTCCAGCGGTTTGGGCAGGTAGCTCAGAATGATATCGAGTTCGAACTGTTCCTTGTCGATTAGATCCCGGCGATCCGCTTTTGTGTATTGTTCGATGGAATCGCGATGCTGTTTTGCCATTTTATCCAGGACAGCCATGACCTGGGCGTCATCAAGTTTGATACGTTCGTCCACCTCCCGTTGTTTGATGGAGGCGGTAATAAGGCGCAGAGCAGCAAGGCGCTGTTTTTCCTTACTGCGCATAGCAGTTTTAACGTCTTCGTTGATCCGGTGTTTGAGATCGCTCATGGAAACGCAAGCCCGTATTTCTCATCGGCTGATGCGATGACAGATAGATTAACGTAAGGAACCTCTGATTAAGTCAGAGGTTCCTACGGTACAGGGATGTACCGTCAAAATCAATGACTATAGTCATTGATTTTGGAAGCAAAACAAAATCGCATTTTTGTTTTGCGTGCT
>JAAXHV010000167.1 GCA_012270695.1 Gammaproteobacteria bacterium
TGATCTCTGTGTCCTCTGTGGTTAATGCTTCAAAATGTGGGTAGTGAAAATTGGTGGTAGCCTAGAGACAGCCCCCGGACTGGGCGAATTGCTGGCGCTGCTGGTTGAGTACGGACGTTCAAAAATGATCATTGTGCCCGGTGGCGGACGCTTTGCCGACCGGGTCCGGGCCGAGCAACGCGCTGTGGCCATGGATGATGCAACTGCCCACCGTCTGGCCATTCAGGCTATGGAACAGTATGCCAACCTGTTGTGCGGGATGCATACCCGTTTATACCCGGTTACCGACGCCGGCGAGATTTGCAGTGCCGGTGGGAAGTCCACAGTCCCGGTCTGGCTTCCCGGCAAACTGCTGGACGGACAACCCGACATCCCGGCGAACTGGCAGGTGACCTCGGACAGTTTGGCTTTATGGTTTGCCGGGAAAATTGACGCTGAAGCGTTAATCCTGGTCAAATCTGCGCAGAATAAGACAAACAACGCGCAGGAACTTGCCGCAACGGGCTACCTGGATGAATATTTTCCACAGATGATGAAGCAGACACGCCTCAGGATAATCGCCTGTGTCTGTATCAATGAACCGGACCTGCTGCAACAGGCGCTGGTCTCAAGCTCAATTCCCCCCGACAGGTGGATTGTGTGAAAAAGGGGGTGGGATTGGTGAGACATGCGGGTTAAGAAGGCCTGGCGCCTGAAGGAGGTTGGAGGCGCCAGGCAATAGCCGAGCTCCTGCTTGGCTTCCCGCTGAAATTGTCTTGTCTACCAGTTAGCCCGTATACATCAGTCCCAGTTCAGCACGCCGCCGGTCTGATATTCAGTGACGCGTGTTTCAAAAAAGTTCTTTTCTTTGTTCAGGTCCATGAGTTCGCTCATCCAGGGAAAGGGGTTGTTCGCCCCTGAATACTGTTCGCTTAGACCGATTTGGGCGCAGCGCCGGTCACAGATGAATTTCAGGTACTCTTCGAACATGTTGGCATTCAGCCCCAGCACGCCCCGCGGCATGGTGTCGTAGGCATAGCGGGTTTCCAGTTCCACTGCCTCGCGCAGCATGACAATGATTTCCTGTTGGAAATCCGCGGTCCACAGATGGGGATTTTCAATTTTTATCTGGTTGATTACGTCAATGCCGAAGTTCATGTGCATGGACTCATCCCGCAGGATGTATTGAAACTGCTCGGCGCAACCCGTCATTTTATTGCGCCGTCCCATGGACAGGACTTGTACGAAGCCTACGTAGAAGAAGATGCCTTCGAATACGATATAAAAGGCAATCAAGTCCCGTAACAGGCGTTGATCGGCCGCCGGCGTGCCGGTATGGAACGTCGGGTCTCCGAGGCTTTGGGTGAAGCGCATGGCCCAGGCAGCCTTATCATGTATGGAAGGGATTTCGCGATACATGTTGAATACTTCGGCCTGATCCAGCCCCAGGGATTCGACACAATACTGGTAGGCATGGGTATGCAACGCCTCTTCAAAAGCCTGCCGCAGCAGGTATTGGCGGCATTCGGGATTGGTTATATGCCGGTACACTGCCAACACCAGGTTGTTGGCCACCAGCGAGTCCGCGGAGGAGAAGAATCCCAGGTTACGTTTTATGATGGTCCGCTCATCCTCGCTGAGGCCGTCAGGATTTTTCCACAACGCGATGTCTGCCGTCATGTTAATTTCCTGGGGCATCCAGTGATTGGCGCAGGCGTCCAGGTATTTTTGCCAGGCCCATTTGTATTTAAACGGCACCAGCTGATTCAGGTCTGCGCGGCAGTTGATCATCTGTTTGTCATCGACGCTGATCCTGCCGGCGCCGAACTCGACTTCCTCAAGGCCGGTAATACCGCCCTGTGCGTCCCCGGCTGCGAAAGCAGGATTCGTTGCTTCCGGTGCAGGTAGCGCAGCAGCCTCCGCCGCGCTCAAATCAGCCAGTGTCTGTTCTAAAACCGACTGCGGCGGCACGGTGTTTTCTCTCTTTGCCTGTCTGATACCTGCAATAGGATCATCCCAATTAGTCAGCATAGTGTTCCCCCTTGTCATGTTTGTTATTGTTACCGGCTCAGCAGTGCTGTTTGTCTGAGTTTTACAGAAACCTGTTCTCTGTTACCTGCGACCTGTTGCCTGACTACTGGCAGGACTCACAGTCCGCGTCATTCAGCACACACACCTTGGCTTCCGCCTGTTCAGCGCTGGTGCGCTCGACCGCAGCAAGCTTGTTTTCCCGTCCACCGCTCAGGGTGCTTTTCTCGACGTGTGTTGCGCCCAGGCTGCGCAGGTAATAAGTCGTCTTGAGCCCTCGTATCCAGGCCAGTTTGTACAGGTTGTCCATTTTTTTGCCATCCGGTTCGGACATGTACAAATTCAGCGACTGTGCCTGATCGATCCATTTTTGCCGGCGTGACGCGCATTCCACCAGCCAGCGCGGATCGATCTCGAATGCGGTCGAATAAAGCATTTTCAAATCATCCGGTATACGGTCGATCTGCTGCACGCTGCCGTCAAAATATTTGAGATCGCTGACCATGACCTCGTCCCAGAGCCCGCGCTCCTTGAGGTCATTCACCATGTACGGGTTGACTACGGTAAACTCACCGGACAGGTTTGATTTGACGAACAGGTTCTGGTAGGTCGGTTCGATGGATTGGCTGACGCCGCAAATGTTGGAAATGGTTGCGGTCGGGGCGATAGCCATGCAGTTGGAATTGCGCATGCCTGTTTTCTTCACGCGCTTGCGCAAGGCGGCCCAATCCAGCCTGCTGGTCCTGTCCATCTCCAGGTAGCCGTCCCGGTTCTTGTCGAGTGTATCGATGGAATCAATCGGCAGAATGCCCTTGCTCCAGAGCGAGCCCTTAAAACTGGTATAAGTGCCGCGCTCTTCAGCCAGGTCGGTTGATGCCTTGATTGCATAGTAGCTGACCATCTCCATACTGTTGTCGGCAAACTCAATCGTTTGTTTGGACGTGTAGGGCAG
>JAAXHV010000168.1 GCA_012270695.1 Gammaproteobacteria bacterium
ATAATATTGGTGTGCTGCGAGAACCGCCTGGCAATCAACTGGAGAAATTAGAAGGCTCTCTTCGCGGTCATTGGAGTATAAGGATCAATGATCAATGGAGAGTAATTTTTATCTGGGTCAATAACGGCGCAAATGACGTCCGAATAATCGACTATCACAAATAGTTATGTTGAGATCATAAAATGCTACCCAAAAACAGGCCTCCGACACACCCTGGAGAAATGCTCCTGGAGGAGTTTTTGAAGCCGCTTGGAGTCAGCCAGAAGGAATTTGCGGTTCACCTGGGTTGGACTTATGCACGGCTCAATGAGATCATTCACGGCAAGAGAGGCGTTTCAGCCGATTCTGCGCTGGCATTCGGTGAAGCATTAAATACCGGCCCGGATTTCTGGTTGAACCTGCAAAAGAACTGGGATTTGTGGCATTCGATGCAAACCCACGAAAAAATACCACCCCTTAAAAAAGTCGGATAACAAAGAAACTGAAAAGATACCTGTCCTCTTATTTCCTTCTCTACGAGGAGGTAGGGGGGTCAGAGGTAGGGGGGTCAGGCCGCACATTGCACACGCAGGGGCTGAGATGTATGTGTGCAATGTGCGACCTGACCCCCTACCTCGCAACAGTGAAAAACTCAAGCGGCAAATCCTTTCAACGTGATTTGCTCGGAACCGCTATGTCAGCCTTAAAATTTTAACTTCATAGCGATGTCCTTTTCACCCATCCAGTTTTTGGCTACTGTTTCAAGATTACAATATACATTTTGATCATCAGTGATCCTTCTTGCTTCCGCTATATAAGGCTGTAATCGGTTGAATGCAAGAGTGATCTGTTTTTTTATTTGGGCTTTTGTTGGGAACAATAATACCAATTGCTGAAACGATTACACTGGCGGCAGTCCAATCCATATGGAAGGAATATAGTTAGATAGGGCAGGTGCTACGCATAGTTATTTACGGGAGTTATTACTCTAACTGAAAAGATACTTGTCCCCTTATTTACTTCTCTACTGGATAATTACGAGGACAACATGACTTGAATCAATACGCCAACGCCGGTGATGATGAACCCGGCAAACAGAAATCCACAGCCAATCATCCATTTCAGGAGTCGGGTTTCCAGGTTTGCTATATCGGCCTTTGTCGCAAGCTGTGGAAGTTGCGAAACCTGAATGACATCATCCGCTGCCAGGGTAGTGCTCTCGTCCGAAGCGCCGACTTCAATCAAAGCCTTATAAAGTGCAGTACTGTTCATACGGGTAGTCTCCCTACAAGTATCACTATTACATTCCAAATCGGGAAGCTATTTTCGTCTTCCGCGCACATAAGGCAGTATCCGGTGTTTTACTTGCTTTGTCCAGCTTTTATCGTGAGGTAACGTCATGTCTTACGCCTTTCCGGGCCAGCAATGACAACCTGTTTTGTCTTTGTTGCGAACAACCAACAAAATTTTAAAATTTGATATTGAAACAACAATATCTGTGGGGTAAACTTACACGTAAGCTAAATTCGGAGGAGAGACAGGGACTGCCTTGGTAGCACTGGTATAATAATATATAAAAAGTTTCCTTTCCCAGGGTCATTGCAATAGATAAAATCTTAAAAAAATCGGAGAGAGAAAGAAATGAGGACTAATAATATCAACAATAGTCAGTCAGTCAGTCAGTCAGTCAGTGCTGCGCGATTTCTGCTCACGGGTCTAGGGGTCCTCCTGCTGGGGTTTTCCAGCGCGATCGTTGCCCAGGACAGCGTCGGGATTGAGGAGGTAGTAGTTACCGCGCAACGACGCGAACAGAACCTGCAGGACGTGCCGATCAGCATCACCGCGTTCAGCGCCGATGCTGTAGAGGCATTCATGTTCAATGACGTGACGGAATATGTCACCCGCACCCCTAACATCAGTTGGAAATCGGATGGCGCCAGGTCACGTCGGGAACTGGCTATCCGGGGCGTTACCAACTTTCTGGACGTCAACTCCACCCTCCGACCAGCCACGTTTGCCTTTTACGTGGATGATTTCAGCATTGTCGGCAGTTCCAGCAACCCGCCCATCATGGACGTGGAGCGCATCGAGGTATTGCGCGGCCCCCAGGCGACTTACTTCGGCAGGAACGCCACGGGTGGCGGCATCAGCATTACCTCGAAAAAGCCCCATAATGACCTGGCGGGTTCGATCATGGTGGATTATTCCAACTACGACACTAAAGACGTTGAAGGCGTTATTAACGTCCCGATTGTGAAAGACATGCTGGCCATGCGCGGCAATATCAAGTACAACGAATCTGACGGGAATATCAAGAATGTCAATCCCGTCGGCGGCGGCAACGACTGGGAATACAAGTACGCCAAGGCAAAAATCCTTTTCACACCGACCGAGGAGCTGAGCGTAGATGTAACGGGAACGATCGCCTCCGAGACGACGGGCATGCGTGAAGGCATACCTTCCGGCGTTTTCTCATTCTTTGCGATACGCCTCTACGGCCGGGATTTCGCCCACTTTGAGGACAGGAATGGCGATGGTGTGGCCGATCCGTTGCATGACGGCATCGGTTTCTGGCCGGAGAACAGGGACAAGGTGAACTTCGACTTCCCCCAGGAGGTTGGCACCACCTGGCGGATGATCACCGGGCGGGTGGACTATGAACTGGACAAAGTATTGTTTACCAGCATCACCGGCTATATCAATTCCGATTTCAACCTGAACGGTGACGTGGACGGTTCTAGTATCGATGGCTGGAATGAATTTCGCAATATCAACCGGACGAGTTTCAGCCAGGAGATACGTTTACAGAGCACCGACGACACGTCCCGGCTGCGTTGGAATATCGGCGGGTTGTATGCTGAAGACGATGGGCATTTTATCAGCGATACCTTCACCGGCGAGGACAACGGATTCGGTCTGCCACCCTGGCTCCGTATCGGTGGTGGAGACGAACAGGACGGGATTGAAGGCTGGCACCTGTTCGGCCAGGTTGAAGCGGATTTCACGAAAAACCTGACCCTTTCCGTCGGCGGCCGCTACAGCGAAGAAACCAGGGAGGTGAGGGAATATTTCGTTCCGCTTGGCCGGCCGGAAGTACTGATTTCGGTAAAGGAAAAATTCACCAGTTTCTCCCCCCGCCTAGCGCTTAACTATGCCGTAACCGATGATATCAACCTCTATACCTCCATCTCCAAAGGCTTCAAGTCGGGCGGTGTGAGCCGGTTTGGCGAAGAAGGGATACCCTTTGACCCGGAGGTCGTTTGGAACTATGAGGTGGGCGTGAAGGCGGACCTGCTGAATAACAGGCTGAGAGTCAACGCGGCTGCATTCTACATGGACTGGAGCGACATGCACGTGGGCTTCCTGGTGCCCCAGTTGGGAGGCGAGATAGGAGGCACAGTGATCAGTAACGCCGAATCGGCGTGGTCAAAAGGCGTGGAAGTCGAGGTTACCGCCCTGCCTGTTGATAACCTGATAGTGAATTTCAATGTCGGTTATCTTAAGGCGGAACTTGAAAAAGCGACCGTCTTCATCCGTGACAATGTCTGCAACCACAGACCGCCTTCTACCGAGTGCAACCACGTGCTCGACGGCGAGACCACGCCTATGTCACCCGAGTGGACCATGTCGGCTGACGCAGAATACACCTTCAACATCAGTCCGACCTACGATGGTTTTGCCCGGCTCGAATGGACTTACCGGGATGCAGTGGACAGGCCCCAGGTGGAAGACCTGATCAAACCGGATGAGTTTCCTTGGAAGGTGCCCAGTTATGATTTCTTCAACGTGCGCGCCGGCGTTCGGCACAAGAACTTTACCGTCACCGGCTATGCGGAGAACGTGTTTAACAGCCATTTTTACCAGAATGCCTACCGCAAGGCCTGGGCCGGCGGCGTGTCCCTGGAACCGTCCTTGCGCAGCTACGGTATTCGCGTGAGGTACACATACGGCGAGTAGCAAACCCGGAACGACGCAGGGAAGAGCGTCATACCTGTCAGGAGGTGAACCTGAAATGAATAAAATCTGTTCATGTTTGGGCCTTGTCGCGCGGCCTGTTATCAACAGGGTTCGGAATCCTCCTGCTGGGGTTTTCCAGCGCCATCGTTGCCCAGGACAGCGTCGGGATTGAAGAGGTGGTGGTCACCGCGCAACGGCGCGAGCAGAACCTGCAGGACGTGCCAATCAGCGTCTCCGCATTCAGCGCCGATGCCGTTGAGGCCAATATGTTTCAGGACGTGACTGATTATGTTGTCCGTACCCCCAACGCGTCCTGGACCTCGGTCGGCTCCAGGTCGCGGCGGGAATTATCCATTCGGGGAGCGTCAAACCTTTTGAATGTCAACCGCACGATGAGGCCTTCAACGGTTGCCTTTTACCTGGATGACTTCAGTATTGTCGGCAGCTCGGGCAACCCGCCTGTCATGGACGTGGAACGTATCGAGGTGCTACGCGGTCCCCAGGCGACTTACTTCGGCAGAAATGCCTTGGCAGGTGGTGTCAATATGACATCAAAAAAGCCCCACAATGAACTGGCGGGCTCGGTCATGGCAGATTATTCCCGTTTCGACACCATAGATGTTGAAGGCATTGTGAACCTGCCGATCGTAAAAGATGTACTGGCCATGCGCGGCAACATCAAATACAGCGAATCTGATGGGAACATCAAGAATATCAACCCCATCGGTGGCGGTAATGATTCGAAATACGAGTATGCCAGGGCAATAATCCGTTTTACGCCGACCGAAGACCTGACCGTGGATATTACGGGAACCCTTGTCTCCGAGGTAGCGGGCATGCGTGAAGGCGTCCCAACAGGGGTGTTCTCTAATTTTGGTAATTTTCTTTATCAGAGAGACAGTATAAGATTTGCTGACGCCAATAACGACGGTATCAGGGAACCGCTGCATGACGGGGTCGGTTTCTATCCGGAGAACAGGAACAGGGTCAATTTTGACCATCCCCAGTATGTGGGAACCAATTACCGTATGATAACCGGGCGGGTGGATTATGAACTGGGCAACCTGTTGTTCACGAGCATCTCAGGCTACATTGATTCCGATTTTTACCTGAATGGCGACGTGGATGGTTCCAGCATCGATGCCTGGAATGAATTCCGGAATATTGAACGCGACAGCTTCAGCCAGGAAATACGGATACAAAACACTGACGATGGTCGCTTCCAGTGGAATATTGGAGGTTTGTATGCCGAGGACAACGGGAACTTCAGGAGTCAAACTTTTACCGGAGTGGATAATGGATTTGGTGCGCCTAAGGGTATAGCTGTCAGTGACGGAAATGATTTCGAAGGCACTGAAACATGGGCTGTGTTCGGACAGTTTGATGCGGATTTCACTGAAAGACTGTCTGTTTCCCTGGGTGGCCGCTACAGTGAGGAAACCCTGGATGCTGATGTTAATTATCTTGCTGCCACTTTCAGGCAAATTGCTACGGTAAAGCAAAAATTTACCAATTTTTCGCCCCGTTTTGCGGCTAACTATGGCATCACCGATAACATCAATCTCTACGGAACGATCTCAAAAGGGTTCAAGTCTGCCGGCATAAATACCGATGCTGCAATAATTTCGCTCGAAACCGGTTCCGAGGAACTGACCCGGTTCTTTGAGCCGGAGACTATGTGGAACTACGAAATAGGCGTGAAGGCAGACCTTTTTGATAACAGGCTGAGAGTCAATGCCGCCGCGTTTTACATGAAGTGGACGGATATGCAGGCGGACTTTCTGCAATTCGTGGTGATAGACGGCGCGCTGGCAGGTTTTGACATTGTCAGTAATGCGGAATCTGCCATCTCCAAAGGCGTTGAGGTATCGCTTACCGCCTTGCCTGTCGATAATTTCATGGTGAATTTAGACGTCGGTTATCTGAGTTCAAAGTTTGATGAGGCCGTTATTTTTATAGAAGGCGAGAACCGCGTATTGGATGGTGTAAGGACACCTCTAGCTCCTGAGTGGACTATGTCCGCAGATGCCGAATATATGTTTAATATCAGTCCGATATACGATGGATTTGCTCGGCTTGAGTGGACTTACAGGGACGGCACCAAAACGAACGTTGCCGGGCTGATACACGACAGTTTTCCCTATTATTCGCCCAGCTACGATTTTTTCAACCTGCGCGCAGGGATCCGACATAAGAATTTCACCATCACGGGTTATGCAGAGAACCTGTTTGACAGCAATTACTACCCGAATGCCTACATCAAGGCCTGGGCCAGCGGCATGTCCGTTGAACCTTCCTTCCGGACTTACGGTATCCGCGTGAAATATACGTACGGCGAATAGTTTTATATGGGCAGAGGTGGGGAGGTAACTGAAATGAGTATATCCCGAGTACGATTCAGCATTATATTCCTGATATTTTTCTCGATGTCTGTCCAGGCTGCGGATACCACTGCGGCCACTGCCATTGTCGGCGGCACGGTGGTGGACCTGGAGGGTAAAGCGCCAATAGAGAATGCCGTCATCCTGGTGGAAGGAGAGCGGATTGCGGCTATCGGCGCAGCCGGCAGCGTGGGAATTCCTGACGGCGCCGAACGGGTTGACGCTAAAGGCACCTGGCTGATCCCCGGCCTGATGAACATGCATGTTCACCTGGGGCTGATCCTGCCCGGCAAGATGGCGGCAGAACTGGCCAACGAGAGCGAGGCGGCACTAGCGTTGCGAATGGCGGTGGCGGCGCGCGAGAGCCTGCTGGCCGGCGTCACCACCATTCGTTTGACCGGTGATAAGGCCCATGCCGACCTGGCCCTGATGAGGGCGATAAACAAGGGTCAGGCGTACGGTCCGCGCATCTTCAGTTCCGGCGAAGCCCTGACCATTACCGCGGGACACGGATCAAAGAAAGACGGTACCAATTATGACGGCCCGGATGAACTGGTCAAAGCAGCGCGCACGCAGATCAGCGCCGGCGCGAGGTGGATCAAGATACTTATCTCCGGCGGAATAGCCACACAAGGCGGCGGCCTTGCCAATGCCCTGATGACGCCCGAGGAAATACACGCAGTAATTGACGCGGCTCATCGATTCGGGGCGAAGGTAACAGCCCATTCCGGTTCTCCGGTGGCAACGGATATCGCCATAGACGTCGGGCTTGATTGTGTTGAACACGGCTACTTTCTGGATCGTCCTACACTCAGGAAAATGAAAGAGCACGGCACCTGGCTGGTGCCGACCATCGTTGTCAGTCAACCGGCGACAGAACCGTTTTTTAAAAAGATTGGTTCTCCTCCTTGGTACCTGGAGCGGCGTAACTCTGCCGGCAAGGCTCACTGGAAAGCCCTTCAGATGGCCATCGAAGAAGGTGTGAACATTGCCTTGGGTACGGACCAGTTGCCGCACGAACCCAATGACGGCACCACCGCGACCGCCCGCGAAGCGCAATACTACATGGAAGCCGGCATGACGCCGCTGCAGGCGTTGCGCTCCGCAACCATAGAACCTGCCAGGATGCTGGAAGCCCAGGATGAGATCGGTTCGTTGGAGACTGGCAAGTACGCCGATATCGTTGCCGTGGACAAGGATCCGACGCAAGACATCAAGGCATTGCGCAATATCCTGCTGGTGATGAAAGGTGGCAAGGTGTACCGTAATAATCTGTAGCAATCAGCGACTGACCTCCATCCCGGCGAAACAGTCGCCATTCGGGCGGCAGCAGGAACCCGGTGAATGCTGGAGCAAGCCCGGCATGACGGCTTCGTCATCCCGGCGAAAGCCGGGACCCGGTAAACCGGAGTCACCTCTCATACCGTTGCATAGCGCAGTATCTTTTCCACTGCACGATTCCCCTGTATG
>JAAXHV010000169.1 GCA_012270695.1 Gammaproteobacteria bacterium
ATGTATATTAACTCATTGACAGCAAAAAAATATCTGGTGGCAACAAGCGACCTGGTGAGAAACCCGGGCTAGACACGTCAAAAATGAAGTGACGCTTTTAACTATAGATAACGCTCTGCATATTGTCAAAAAATGAGTCAACTCATTCTACTCATGGGGAGATACTGGAACTCGGCTGTCATAAGGGAAGCCTTTTCCACGAACCCGATGATATAATCCGGGTTAATGATTGATAGCACGATGGTTTCATTAATAACAAGCGAATCTGGTGACGGGCTGTGACTTTTGACCCGGCTGTCAACCTCATCGCCTCACTGGTGCTCAGTTATGTGTTCGTCTTGGCAGGCTTGCACAAATGCCGGGCGCCAGCGGAGTTCGCGGCCACCTTGGATAATTACCAGATCCTGCCGCAAGGATTAAGCCGGCAAGGCGTCTACTTGATCCCCGTGGCAGAAATCATGACGGGGGTTGCCTTGCTGATACCAGCCACGGCCAAGCTCTCAGCGTTATCGGCAGCTGTGTTGTTATGCGCCTATATGACGGCAATCGGTGTCAACCTCTTGCGTGGTCGGCGAAATATCGACTGCGGTTGCGGCGGCGCTGCACAGAAGCAAAGCCTGAGCGAATGGATGCTCGCGCGCAACGGGCTGCTGCTGTTGCTTGCTTATCTCGCCGGCTGTCAGGTTCAGTCCCGAACCCTGCTCTGGTTCGATTGGGTGGTAGTTGTCCTGGCAACCGTGATGGGCTGCCTGTTTTACAGTATCATCAACCAATTACTGGCGAATAAGGACTTGCTAAAAGCGCTGACCCGCGAGGAATTTCATGCCTGAAGCCCTGGTCGTTTCCAACCTGCTGCTCTGGATCATAGTATTAATCCTGGGTGTGATAGTGTTTGCGCTGGTCAGGCAGATCGGCGTCCTGTATGAGCGGGTCGCGCCAGCCGGCGCGCTGATGGTGAACCAGTCCCTGCGCCCCGGAGATGCCGCCCCGGAAATGGATTTATTGACGGTCGATAACAAAAAAATCCGCATCGGCGGCGCCAGGGATCCTGAGCGCAGCCTGCTGCTTTTTTTCCTGGCGCCCGATTGTCCGGTATGCAAGACCCTGTTGCCGGTGCTGTTTTCGGCGCAAAAGGAAGAAAGCGGATGGTTGGACATCGTGCTTGCCAGCGACGGGCCGGTCGAGCAACACAGGAAATTTATCGCGCAGCACGAATTATCCAGGTTCGAT
>JAAXHV010000170.1 GCA_012270695.1 Gammaproteobacteria bacterium
CAGGTGCCGCCCAGGTAGCGGTCCTCGGCGATAGCGACTCTCGCGCCCAGGCTGCCAGCCATGCGCGCCGCGCGCACGCCGCCGGAACCGGCGCCGATCACGAACAAATCGTAATCAAATTCAGTCATCTCTGGATTTTACGTTTTTTCATGTAATCGACCGTCTTTTTCGCAAGCAGCGGGAAGATGCCCAGTAACACAAACGACAGGATCAACCCGGGTGACAGGATATCTTTGAGCTGTTCAATCTTTGCAATCTGGGTGCCCGCGTTGACGTAGACGATGGTGCCGGCCAGCATCCCGGCCTGGCTGACGAGAAAAAAAGTCAGCGCCCTGATGGTGGTCAGCCCCATAACCAGGTTGATGATGAAATACGGAAATATCGGCACCAGACGCAAGGTGAACAGGTAAAATGCGCCTTCCTCGTCCATCCCCCTGTTGACGGCAGTCAGCTTATCGGCAAAACGTCCCTGTATGGATTCCCTGAACAGGTAGCGGGAGAACAGGAACGCGAGGGTCGCGCCGATAGTGGAAGCGAAAGAAGAAATGACGGTTCCCCAGAGCAGGCCGAAAATAGCGCCGGCGGCCAGGGTAAGGATGGCCGCCCCCGGCAGGGACAGGCCGGTAATAATGACATACAGAAAAAAGAAGGAAACGGTTGTCGTTACCGGTTCCCGTTCATGATAGTCATCCATGACAGCTTGCTTTTCCTTCAGGTATTCCAGGTTGAGATACTGGCCCAGGTCGAAAATAAAAAACAGCGCCACTAATATGATGACACCTACCAGCAATGTGATTTTGGTTTTGTTCATCGGCTCTTCCGGCTGTTGCAATTTACGGCTCGGTGTTAAACTTCACTGGTCTCCACGGGCACGACAACGCTGTCATTCTCCCACATAAAATACAATTACGGAATTTGAAAAATGCAAGCTGAAGCTGCCTCGGGCAATCAAAATATCCGCTATGAGCCGGATGAACGCCTCTCGTTCGCCCTGTCTCTCGGCCTTGGATTTCAGTACGCTGCGCTCATTATAGGCGGTATCGTACTGACTCCCGCCATCATCATTCGAGCTGCTGGCGAGAGCGAGACTTACCTCACCTGGGCTGTGTTTGCCGCACTTGCGGTCAGTGGGGTCACAACGGTGATACAGGCCGTCCGGCTTGGACGGATCGGCGCGGGATATCCCCTGCTCATGGGCACTTCTGGTGCATTTATTGCAGTCTCTGTCACTGCGTTGGCGGAAGGCGGCCCGGGGCTGCTCGCCACCCTGGTCGTTCTCTCATCAGTGTTTCAATTTGCTCTCTCAGAACGGCTTGCCTTGTTCCGGCGGCTGATCACGCCAGCTGTGGCCGGTACCGTCATTATGCTGATCTCGGTCACCATCATGCCGATTACCTTTGATATGCTGACACAGGTGCCGGCAGGGACCCCTGCTGTAGCCGCTCCCGCCTGTGCAATCACGACTTTTGCCGCTACATTGGTGCTGATATTTTGCGCCACAGGGGTGTGGCGTCTCTGGGCGCCGATGATCGGGGTAGTCGCAGGATGTCTGATAGCCGCCGGATTCGGCCTCTACGACGTTAATCGCTTACTGGAAGCGTCCTGGATCGGACTTCCCGCCGCAAGCAACTGGCCAGGTTTCGATTTTGAGTTTGGTTCCGTTTTCTGGGCGCTTTTCCCTGCCTTTATATTTGTGACCCTGGTAGGTGCGGTTGAGACTATCGGCGATGCTGTCGCTATCCAGAGAGTAGCGTGGCGCAAGCCGCGCGCCACCGATTTCCGCACGGTGCAGGGCGCGGTCGCCGCCGACGGTTTGGGCAACCTGCTATCGGGGCTTGCCGGCACGGTGCCGAATACCACCTATTCATCCAGTATCGCCCTCGCGGAAATCACCGGGGTTGCTGCGCGACGCGTCGGGGCCTGCGTAGGAGTATTGTTTTTGATAATGGCGTTTCTGCCCAAGTTGATCAGTCTGTTTCTCGCAATTCCATCCCCCGTAATCGGGGCCTACCTGCTTGTGATCCTGGGGGT
>JAAXHV010000171.1 GCA_012270695.1 Gammaproteobacteria bacterium
TCGCAGGTCAGCAACCCGTAATCTGTATACAGCCTGGCGGTACGGGCATGGTAATTCCCCGTTCCCAGGTGAACGTAGCGGCGCAGGCTCCTGCCCTCACGGCGCACCACCATCACTATCTTCGCATGGGTCTTGTAGCCGACAACGCCGTAGACGACATGGGCGCCGACCTCCTGCAATTCGTTGGCCAACTCGATATTGGCCTCTTCATCGAACCGGGCGCGTAACTCGATCACAACGGTGACCTCCTTGCCGGAGCGGGCTGCGTCCTTCAGCGCATCGACCAGGGCGGAATCATCTCCGGTCCGATACAGGGTCTGTTTGATCGACAAGACGTTCGGATCGTTGGCCGCCTGACGCACGAAGTCGATGACAGGGGCAAAGGATTGAAACGGGTGATGCAATAAAATATCACCGTTCTTCAGGACGTCAAACATGCTGACCTTCTTTTGCAGCCGTGGGGGCAGGTCCGGCGTAAATCCGGCAAAGGTCAGTTCCGGTTTATCCACCATGTCGCAAATGGCCATCAACCGGTTCAGGTTTACCGGTCCGTTTACTTTGTAGAGGTCATCTTCATCCAGTTCAAATTGTTCCAGCAAAAACGCGGTAAGATCATCAGGACAATTATCTGCCACTTCAAGCCTGACCGCGTCATTGAACCTTCTGGACGGCAGTTCGCCCTCCAGCGCAATCAGCAGGTCGTCCACTTCTTCATCATCTACAAACAGTTCGCTGTTGCGGGTCACCTTGAACTGGTAACACCCCGTTGCCTCCATGCCGGGGAACAGGTCGTCCACGTGGGCATGGATGATGGACGAGAGCAACACGAAGTTCCATTTTCCCTTGCTGATATCTTCCGGCAGGTGCACCACCCTGGGTAACGACCGGGGCGCCTGAACGATAGACAGGCGGGTTTCCCGGCCAAAGGCGTCTTTGCCGTCAAGCGAGACGATGAAATAGAGGTTCTTGTTCAGTACCCGGGGGAACGGGTGTGCGGGGTCCAGTCCGATGGGGCTGAGTACCGGCAGGACATTACTGTTGAAATAGCGCTTTACCCAGCGCGAGACAGTGGGCTTCCACGCACTGCGGCGCAGCACGTGGATCTGCGCGCTTTCCAGTTTCGGCGTGATAGCGTCATTAAGTACGGAATATTGGATATCGACGAGCTCGTGGGCAAGCCTGCCGATCTGTTTCAAGGTTTCCACCGGGCTGAGGTTGTCGGGCCCGGTTTGCACGGAACCGTATTTCACCTGCTGTTTGACGCCGGCGACGCGGATCTCAAAAAATTCATCCAGGTTGGTGCTGGCTATGCAAAGGAACTTCAATCGTTCCAGCAAGGGCAGGGATTCATCTTCGGCCTGGGCGATTACGCGCCGATTGAACTCCAGCAGGCTTAATTCGCGATTGATATAAAATTCGGGGTTACTGAGGTTTAAGGTATCCACACAGATACAGGTTCGTTGATGAAACGGCTCCGCGACAAGCGGCGTCAGCGGCCTTTTATTCTGTCTTCCATCTGCTCAATACTGATATGACGCACGTCCTTGCCTTCGACGAAATAGATGACATTCTCGCAGATGTTGCGGGCATGATCGGCGATGCGCTCCAGCGCCCGTGCCACCCAGACCGCGTCGATAATGCTACTGATACTACGGGGATCTTCCATCATATAGGTAATCAGTTGCCGGAGTATGGCGCCGTACTGCTGATCGGATTCCGGCTCCTTGCCGGCCGTGGTCAGGGCCTCCTGGCTGTCCATGCGGGCAAACGCATTCAGTGCGTCACGAACCATCTCCCTGACGAAAGCTCCCATGGTGTTTATCCCGATATAATAGGAGCGAGGGCCGGATTTCTCCGCCAGGCTGATGGTCATCCTGGCTATCTTGTCTGCTTCGTCACCGATGCGTTCCAGGTCGGTAATGGTCTTGATCACCGCCATCACAAAACGCAGGTCGCCAGCTGCCGGCTGCCGGCGCGCCAGCAAGGTGACGCATTCCTCATCAATGGACACTTCACAGGCATTCAACCTGGCTTCGTTTTCTCTCACCATCTCCGCGCCCGACACATTGAATTCCGTCAATGCCCGAAGCGCATCTGAAAACTGTTGCTCGGCAAGACCGCCCATGGCCAGAACATCGGAACGTATCGTTTCCAACTCATTATCAAACTGCCTGGAAATATGTTGTGTTACGTTGCTCATGGTCTATCACCTGATTACC
>JAAXHV010000172.1 GCA_012270695.1 Gammaproteobacteria bacterium
CCGTTGCAGGCATTGCGCTCGGCAACCATAGAAACCGCCCGGATGCTGGAGGCGGGAAATGAAATAGGCACGCTGGAACAGGGTAAATACGCCGATATCGTCGCCGTGGACCGGGACCCGACGCAGGACATCAAGGCATTGCGCAATATCCTGCTGGTGATGAAGGGTGGCAAGGTTTACCGTAATGTACTGCAGCAATAAATGATCGGGGACGGACTTGAAGTCCGTCCCCAAATTATGTGGTTACCTTGGTCGGTTCAGAAATTAAACTTGATCCCACCGCCGTAGGACGCGGGCCTGCTCGGAGTCCTCAGGTGAATGCCCGGGCCGAATACGTCGGTGCCCATCGCGGTGGGTTGTTGTTCGTCCAGTACGTTCTTTCCGTAGAAGAACACGGTCCACTGGCCGTTACCGATGCCGGCGTATAAATTCAGGTAATCCTTGCCCGACGTGGTGACGAGGTTGTTCAGGTCCCAGTCCACTTTGCCCCGGTGCTCGAAATCCAGCCGTCCGGTGAAGGACCACGGGCCGCTGATCGGTTTCGTGTATTCTGCCGAAGCGTTGATCGAATAGTCATTGACCTGGGGCGTGTTATGTCCTTCGAATATGCCGGTGCCGTCGAAATCGTCAATTTCCGTGTCGGTGATGCCGAAACCGAAATTCAGGCTCAGACCTTCAGCCGGGCGAAGCGCCAGTTCCACCTCCGCGCCAATGTTGGTCGTTTCGGCAATATTGATGATAAAGCGTTGAACACCGGCGGGAGTCACGCGTGAGTAAAAGTGCTGCTGGTCACTGAAGTCGATATAAAATACAGCCGCTGAAAATTGCATGCGCCCGTCCATCATGAGCGCCTTGGCGCCAATCTCGAAGTTATCGGATACTTCATTTTTGTAAAGCAGACCGGAAGAGTTTGAATAGCCACCCGGGCGAAAGCCGCGGGCAAAGGTGAAGTAGGTCATCACATTTTCATTCCAGTTATAGGCCAATGAGACCTTGGGCTGCCATTCTTCGAAGGTGTCACTCGGCTTCGTGCCCAACTGACCGAATTCGGTTGTGTTCTCTTCCTCGTCATAACGCACGCCGGCTGACAGGGTCAACTGTTCCGTAATGTCATAATCTACCTGACCAAATACAGCCCAGGACTCCCGGTTCCGAATTTCTCTCGCGCCTCCCGGAAAAGGAATGACCGTGCGATCGGGCCCTTCGAGTCCGAAGTCGGCAAACTCCTTGTCTTCCCGGTCCTGGTAGAACGCGCCAAGGATCCAGCGGAATTGACTGTTGTCATCCGACGTCAGCCTGATTTCCTGGTTATAGGCTTCGACATCGATTTCCCACCATTGGGCAAACAGGGGTACGGTTGAGAAATCACCGTCGCCGGTCCAATACGAATCCGTTTCGCTGTAACCACTGATGGAGGTAAAAGTCATTCCATTGTCAAATGTGTAATCGATCTTCAGCGAGACAGAGCCGATATCGCGCTCAGACTCGCCATTCAGGTTGCTGCTGACTGGTAAGGAAAAATCGTCAATTTCATCGGTTGAAATTTGTACCAGGTAGATTCCCCCGCCCTCGCCCGTGAGGTAACGTCCGCGCAGGTCAACAGAGAGTTTGTCTGTCGGTTGAAATAAAAGCCTGGCCTGTACCGACTGCTCGTCGACAGGGTCCGCCTCCGTACCTGCTCCTATATTGTCTATAAGCCCGTCTTCATCGCGGTGACTTGCCGATATGCGAAAAGATGCATTATCAGCTACAGGCACCGATACCGTGCCACCGGCAAACAGCGCATCACCACGGCCGTAGCTGACTTTCCCCTTGAGTTCGAATTCGTCTCCGGGTGACTTGGTTATGATGTTGATGGCTCCACCAATGGCGCCCCGGCCATACAGGGTACCCTGGGGCCCGCGCAGCACCTCGATACGTTCGATATCGATGAGTTCCTGGTTAATAAAGTTCATGGAGGGTACATTGACCCCATCAACAATAAATGCTACAGGTAGTTCGCCATTCTGAACCGTGGTCATCCCCCTGATCGTCATGGTCTGGGTGCTCGGTATAAGTTGCTCGATGATCGTCAGGTTCGGTGTCAAGTCAGCAAAATCGCGAATACTGGCAATATTTGCCGTATCGATAACTGCGTCGCTGAAGACGGTGATCGAATCGGGGATCTCCATCAGGTTCTCTTCGCGCTTTCTGGAGGTAACTACGATTTCCTCAATGGTCGCTCCACTTTGCGCTTTCACATGGGCGGGCAGGAATAGCGATAAAACAACAGTTGCCAGAATGAAGCGCTGAATTAAGACAGACGAATTTACCGAGGAATACCTGACGTTATTTATGTCCATAGTTTCCCCCCAAAGCGTTTATAATTAACAGGACATGTTTTTACAGTCTAGCTGATAGCCAGTTTATATGCACAAAATAAATCACTTATGACGACTATACTCAAAAACTGTCGCATCCTGGATGTGGAAAGCGGCGCCATAACTGAAGCGGCAATCACTATTCATGACGATGAAATCCGTTCAATTGACAGGGTGATTGGACAGGATGGAGGTTTACGGGAAATCAATATGCAGGGTGCCTATGTATTGCCGGGCTTGATCAGTTGTCATACACACCTCACTATCATATTTCCATTCCACTTGAGCGAACCTGATGAGGACCCGGCCATGTCCGCCTATCGCGCTTACCGCAGAGGACAGGATGCACTACAGGCCGGAGTAACCACGGTTCGTACCGTGGGTGAGTTGAACCGCGCCGATATCGCGTTGCGTAAATCGATTACCGCTGGCTGGGTAAGCGGTCCGCGTATATTTTCTGCCGGACTGGGTGTATCCGTCACCGGCGGTCACGGTCACGGGTTTACCGCTGAGGCGGATGGTGCGGATGATTTCAGGAAAAAGTGCCGGGAGGATTTGCTGGCTGGCGCTAACCATATAAAAATCTTCATGACCGGGGGCATTGCCCATAAAGATGAGACGTTTGCTGAATCGCAAATGTCCGATGAGGAAATCCGTGCCACGGTTGAAGTTGCCAGAAGCAAGGGAACCTATGTTTGTGCCCACGTTGGTGATTCCGAACCTGTTATGAAAGGTGTCAAGGCGGGCGTCAGATCATTCGAGCACACCTATAACCTGGATATGGCGACAGCCACCGCCGTCAGGGAAGCGGGTGGATTTATTGTGCCCACACTTGGTGTGACCCGCTCCAAGGACTGGATGCGCCAGCACGGTTTCGAAGAATGGACGATATGTAAGGCTGTAGCTGCAGCCGATGACCACCTGGAAAGTATCAGAACAGCCGTCAAGGCAGGGGTTACCCTGGTTAATGGAACAGATATCCCCCCCGGTGACAGTGATGATGGAGCCCCTATCGTGATCCGTGAAATGGAGCATTGCCTGGAGGCGGGTTTGAATCCCCTGCAGGTCATACAGACAGCAACAATCAATGCGGCCAGGTTAATCAATAGTGATCAACTCGGTGTAATCAAGCCCGGAGCCAAAGCTGATTTCATTGCAACCGTCGAAAACCCGTTAAAGGAGATCAGTGCCTTAAGGGACATATTTTTCGTCATGCAAGGCGGGACGGTAATCAGGGATGAGCGTTAATGGGCGGATATAGTCTGGGGATTGATATTGGCGGGACTTTCGTCGACGCCATCCTGTTTGATGGAGAAACAGGTGAAACCAGACTTGAAAAGTCCCCGACTATTCCACAAAGTACATCTTCCGGCGTGTTGAATGCCATAGATAAACTGGGAATCGATTTGGGCGACGTCGATACGATCGTTCATGGCACTACCCTGGGACTCAACGCCATTATTGAACGCCGCGGCGCCAGGGTAGGCATTATTACCACCCGGGGTTTTCGCGACATACTGGAACTGGGACGAGGCGACCTGCCGGCCGCCCACATGTATGACATGCACTACCAGCGTCCTGAGCCGCTGGTCCAACGGCGCTGTATTGCCGGTGTGCCTGAACGTATCGATGTAAATGGCGAAATTGATACCGTCCTGGATAAAGACGCCGTCATGGAAGCGGTTAATCTCCTGGTTCATACGCAGGAAGTGTCTTCACTGGCAATCTGCTGTCTGCACTCGTATAAAAATCCAGAACATGAACAGCAAATCGCCGAAATAGCCCGCGGACTGATTCCCGATATATGGCTATCAGTTTCCAACCAGGTTGTACGTGAACACCGGGAATACGAGCGTACCTGTACTACCGTTCTTGATGCGTATATCCGACCCATCTTCGAGAAATATATAGACGATCTTTTTTCAGAGTTGAAACGCAAGGGTTTTGCAGGGAAATTTCTGGTTATGCGTAGCAGCGGCGGGGCGATGACGGCAGACGCGGCAAAACAGAGGCCGTTGGACAGTGTCTTATCAGGCCCTGCAGGCGGGATTATCGGCGCCTCCTACCTGGCTGAACAATTGCAACTGAGACAACTGCTGACTATGGATTTTGGCGGCACCAGTCTGGATACCTGCGTGATTGAGAAAGCAGAACCGGGCGTGATCCATGAAACGAGATTACAGGACATGCCGGTTTTAATCCCTACGTTTGATATTCGCTGCATCGGCGCGGGCGGAGGTTCCATTGCCTGGCTGGAGGAAGGTATGCTCAGACTGGGACCGCATAGCGCTGGTGCGGAACCCGGCCCCATCGCATACGGGCGGGGTGGGACGCAGCCTACCCTGACAGATGCCGCCCTGATGTTGGGTTATATCGATCCGGATAATTTCCTCAAGGGAGAATTGCCACTCTATGTTGCTGAGGCGCGTAAGGGCCTGGAAACCGAAATAGTTCTTCCCATGCGGGCTGATCTACTTGAAACCGCAGCAGGAATTTTCTCCGTCCTGATAGCACAGACTGAAGGCGCGGTGCGTGAGATCACGGTGGAACAGGGTAAAGATCCGAAAGATTTCACGATCCTTGCATTCGGGGGAGCGGGGCCCCTGGTCGCGCCTTTGCTGGCCCTGGAAATGGGTATTCCGAGCACGATCATCCCGAGGGTCCCGGCGGTATTCTCTGCATGGGGAATGTTGATGGCGGATCTTGCAACGGATGTGTCACAGACGTTTGTTGTCGAGATTGAAGAAGCAGTTCTACCCCAGGTGGATGACCTGTTTATGTCTCTGGAAAAAAAGGCAACGCTTACCCTGTCTCAACAAGGAGTGGGACCAGAGGATCAGGTTATGGTCCGGAATCTGGAAATGCGTTACCTGGGCCAGGAACATACTCTCAAGATACAGGTTGAGAGCATGCCTGCGTATGAAATACTGCGTTCATTATTTGACTCAGCGCACGAATATCGTTACGGGCACAGGACCGAGCAACCCCTGGAACTGGTTAACCTGAGGGTGGCCGGACTCGGTCGCATGACCAAACCGGAGTTGAAAAAACATCCTGTAACAAGCACTGGTGACAACATTGAAAATATCAATGACAGGCGCTCAGCCTATTGTTTCAACGATAAGAAGATGAAGGAGTTTCAAGTCATTGACCGCGATCTGCTGAATCCCGGGAATAATATAACCGGACCTGCCATCATCGATGAAGGAACTTCGACTACCGTGATATATACGAGTCAAACCTGTCTGGTCGATGATTATGGGCACCTGTTAATAAATACCAGCGTATAACTTCGGAGATATTCAGATGGATAGCGCAACTATCGGGGTGATTCACAGCTACCTGGGTTCGGCGGCAGAAGAAATGCGGCGCACATTGATTCGCACTGCATTCAGTCCTGTTATTTACGAGGTGCTGGATTTCGGAATTTCCCTGTACAGCAGTGAACTTGAATTGATTGCAGATGCTCCGGGCATTGCGTTCTTTCTTGGTGCAAATGATTACGCCGTAAAAAAAGGAGTCGAGCGCGTGGGTGTCGAAAACCTGGAACCCGGTGACATCATCCTGTTGAATTATCCGTATTGGAGTTCAGCCCATGCTGCCGACGTGGCGTTGTTTGCGCCTGTATTCGATGATGGCGAGGACAGGCCGTTTGCCTACACGTGTATTCGCGCACACTGGCTGGATATGGGTGCCAAGGATCCAGGTTATGTACTTGATTCAACCGATATGCACCAGGAAGGACTGATACTTCCCGCAGTCAAGGTCTACAGGCGCGGCAAACCGGATAAGGATCTGCTCGATATTATTCGCTTTAATTCCCGTATGCCGGAGAATGTTTTCGGTGATCTGGAAGCACAGGTTGCGGCGACTCAAACAGGTATCAAGCGTCTTAAACAGGTGCGGAAGAAATTTGGCGGGGAAGCACTGGCACAGGCAGTTACCGGTATACTTGACTATGGGGAGAGAATAACCAGAAAAGCCTTACTGAAAATACCTGATGGGAGCTGGACAGCCGAGGACCTGGTGGATGACGATGGTATCGATGATAAAATCATCCCGTTGCGAGTCAGGGTTACTGTTGAAGATGAACGGTTTATTGTTGATTTCAGCGAATCTCCAGGCGCCGCAAGAGGCCCGGTCAATATCCCGTTCGGTTTGACGCAGACGATCGGCAAAGTTGTCCTGAAAATGCTGACAGCGCCGACTCATCCCAGCAATGCGGGGAGTTTTCGGCCCCTCGAAGTTATCGCGCCGCCGGGTAATCTGTTTCATGCGGTTTATCCTGCTGCGACGTACACCCTGTGGCCGGCAATGATAGCGCTGGAACTGGTTTTAAAGGCACTGTCCGGGGCTATGCCCGATAGAATCGCTGCCTGTACCGGCGGTGACGTTCCAGGTTTCATGATGTATGGACAAGAACCGGGAAGCGGGCGCTCCTATGCCATCAGTAATAATGAGGCGGTGGGATGGGGGGCTGCGGCCGACCATGACGGCGCCAACGCTCTCAATCACATCTCGACGACCATGGTGCATAATACACCAGTTGAAGTCATGGAAGCGAAGACCGGCATGCATTTTGAATGCGTTGAGTTACGTTGTGACAGTGGGGGTGCAGGAAAATTCAGAGGTGGTCTGGGAATTAACCGGAATATCCGGTTTGTCTGGCCCGGACATTTCCTGTCAATCACCAAAAAAAGCAAAACACCTCCCTGGGCACTGGAAGGCGGCCTCAGCCCGGAGCCCAGTGCGGTGCACCTGTTCCCTGGCACGGCGCGTGCCAGAACAGTCGGTATGCACAGGACCGCCGTTGCGGTAGACGAGCATATTATCAATGCTTCTGCCGGAGGAGGGGGGTACGGAAAACCGGAACAGCGGGACTCTCAGCTTGTCCTTGATGACGTCCTCGATGGCTACATATCGCAGCAAGCGGCGCAGGAGATCTATAAGGTTGTGATAAATAACGGATCGATCGACGAACAGGCAACGTCCAAACTTCGCGGCGAAGGAACAGAATGACAAAACTCATGAGCTGCCATGAATGGCGCTGGCCGTTGCGGAATCCTGGATGCCCCAGTTTCGATTAGGCGACGATCATCCCCACCAACCGGTTCCGGAAAGCGACAGGACCGACGCCTATTACATTGCCGTCATAATGATTAGCGGCACCATCGCCGTGCCGGGTTTTTTGATGGCATCCAACATCAGCCAGGGCGCTGGATTTTATCCGGGGGTGATCGGTTTTATCATTGGGTGTCAGGTTCTGGCGATTACCGGTGTTTTTGCCGGCATGGTGGGCGCCCGATCCAAGTTGTCCACCTATTTGATCCTGCGCTATTCCTTTGGTACGGCTGGTTACAGGTTCGGCAGTTTCCTGATTGCCCTTGTCCTGTTCTTCTGGTTTGCCATTCTCTGCAACATGTTTGGCGCAGCAGCAGAGGAAGTCGTATCGATCGTTGCCGGTATGGATCTCTCCAGACAATGGCTTGCTTTTCTGGGTGGGTTGATTATGGTGAGCATTACCATATACGGGTTTCATGCAATTGAAAAAATGGCGCTGTTGATGGTGCCGATAATGGCAGCCATCCTGTTATATGGTGCTTACAGAGCGATAACATCGGGAAATATAGCCGGACTCGATGGTCCGGGGACGGGAGTATTGGGAGTTGGCGGCGCCATATCGATAGTGATCGGCGCTTACAGCGGAGGGATTGTTACCTTGCCCGATTATCTGCGCTATGCACGCCACTCAGGACGTGCGCTTATGGCTGTGTACTTTGCCCTGGGAATCTCATTTCCGACCATACTGACTGTGACTGCCATTCCCAGCGTACTGTCGGGTGAGCAGGATTTGATCAGGATTATGCTTACTTTGGGAGTAGGCGTGGGCGCCTTGGTCGTCCTGATTTTTTCCACGGTATCCAGCAATGTAGCCATGCTTTATTCCGTAGGCTTGTCGGTTGCGGCATCGTTGAAACGGGTAAATTTCTGGCGTAGCGTCGCCCTGTTGGGTATCCTGGCGACGTTGCTTTCCATGTTTGACATCGTTATCTACTTTATTCCTTATATCAGCGTGTTAGGGATTTGTATTCCCAGCCTGTTTGGAATTTACATTTGTGATTTTTTTTATGTAAACAGGCAGGATTACTCGCCTGAAAAACTCGCGTCATTGCCCGCCTATAACCTGTCTGCCTTCCTGGCATGGGGGACGGGGTTTCTGGTAGGCATCATGAGCGTCAAGGAAGTTATCACATTAACGACTGTCTCCGCTTTTGACTCCATGATCAGTGCCGCATTTTGCTATTGCCTGATCGCTCGACGACAGACAAGTGTGAAACAAGGCATTTTATAGTGAGCCTGAGAGTGGGTATCGTCGGCTGGGGCCTTGCCGGCAGGATTCATGCAAAACACCTGTCGGCACACGGCGCGCGCCTGGTCGGCGTCGTTTCGCGCAGGCCGTCGGGTTTGGCAGTCCCCTGGTTTCACAGCTTGGACGATCTCTTGCCCAGGGTCGATGCGATCACGATTGCCACACCCAATGATCTTCACGCCGGAATGGCGCTGAAGGCGGTACGGGCAGGGAAGGCGGTGATGGTTGAGAAGCCGCTCTGTGTTACCCGTAACGAACTGGGACAACTCGAGCTTGTTCTTCCATCAGCCGATGCTCCGGTTCACCTTGGTTACCGCCTCCGTTTCAACGACGAGATCCGGCGTTTGCGCAGGCCGGGAGACGACATGACTGTTCCCCGCAGGGTACACTGCTCCTATCAACTGGGGATTGACCGGTTGGCTGCCGGGAAAAGCTGGATTCGCGACCCCGTGCGTAGCGGGGGCGCCTATTTTGTGTTGGGGGTTCATTGCCATGACCTGGTGCGCTGGCTCTGCCGGGCCCGGGGCAGGGCGCTGAGCAGCCTTGCCATGGCGGATAGCGTACAGCGCCCAAGCCACCGCCTCCGCCGCCGTGCAGATTGGGTGCTGACCGGCCTTGCCGTGCCGGATAGCGTACAGGGTGATTACCCCCTCCAGGTCTCGCTTATGGGCCGGGTCGGAGAAACGGAAGTTGGAATCTCGGTGGATATGAGAGGAAACGCAGATTATCGCCTTCAAATTGCGTTGGAATGGCCGGATGAAGACGAACCCCGTTCGGTTGTTCTCTCGGGAGAGCGCCCCGGAGTGCGGGAAGAAGCCGAATACTCCGGACTCGTGGGCAACTTCGTACAGGCCGCAGAACAAGGCCTGGTTGACCCTGTGGCTATTGCGGAAATTCTGCAAACTCATCGCGAACTTCTGGATGCCAGGGAGAAACATGACATTCAATCCGGGTAGTTGTCGTCCGGATGCCTCTTGGACAATTTAGTGAATGTTAGTAAATAATTCAGTTGAAATTTACTACACTATTGTTATTATTCAACGGCAGTTGTTTGTGGCTTCAAATTAATTCTTGGGGGAAACAGGGGGAGCGATGAAGAAGCTCACTTGCATTATTCCTGTGCTGCTGTTGTGCCTGTACGGTTGCTCGGGTGGCCAGCCTGACTCCGGCGGCGCACTGCTCATCAAAGATGTTACCCTGATCGACGGCACCGGGGCTGAGCCCCAGGTTGGCTTCGATATTTATATAGCCGAAGGCAGGATCGTTGGAATTGGCGCCGACCTCTATGTTTCAGGGGGCGCAGAGATTATCGACGGCAGCGGGAAATATGTCATCCCCGGTTTGATCGACGCTCATGTCCACCTTGATGCACCCATTGTCTTCCAGCTCACGCCCGAAGAGAAAGCGCAGGTAATCGAGCACACCCCCAAGGCGTTTCTCTACAACGGCGTCACCAGCGTGCTGAACGTTTCCTCGGAGGTGGACTGGATCTTCGAGCAACGCCAGGCCGAGCGG
>JAAXHV010000173.1 GCA_012270695.1 Gammaproteobacteria bacterium
CCGGAAATTTCTGCGTAAGCTGCGACCGGCAGGTGGCACCCCCCGTAGAGTCTCCGCGACAAGGCCCTCTCCGCATTCACGCATACCCGGGTCGGTTCATGGCCCAGCGGCCGCACAAGTTGTAAAACCCGCTGGTCGTTTGTCCTGGTTTCAATGCCCAACGCCCCCTGCCCAATCGCCGGCAGCATTTCTTCCACGCCAAGGTATGAGCTGATCCGGTCCTCCTTGCCCAACCGCTTCATGCCCGCGGCGGCCAGAACCAGCGCATCATAAGCCCCGTTATCCAGTTTTTGCAGCCTGCTCCCCACGTTGCCGCGAATGTCCCGCAGGGCCAACCCCGGGCAGGCTGCATTGAGTTGGCATTGCCGGCGCAAACTGGAAGTCCCGATTACGGCGCCGGCCGGTAACCCGGCCAGGGACGAATAGCGGTTTGATATCAATACGTCCCGCGGGTCCTCTCTTTGCATGATAACCGTTATCGATAAGCCTGCGGGGAGGTCTACGGTCACGTCCTTCATCGAGTGTACGGCCAGGTCGGCCTCGTCATTCAACAACGCCTGCTCCAATTCTTTGACAAACATCCCTTTGCCGCCCATTTCCGCCAGGGATTTGTGCAAAAAACGATCGGGAACAGTCTTTACGGTCTTTATCCCGATGCCCAGGCCCGGGTGCGTTTCCTGTAACCGGGCGCGCACAAATTGCGCCTGCCATAAGGCCAGGGGGCTTTCTCTGGTAACGATACGCAAGTCTGAATTGAGCATCAACCCGGATTTCTCACCAGTTCGCTTGTTGCCATCGGATACTTTTTTGCTGTCAATGAGTTACGGTAATATGTCCATTATGCTAACAGAACAGGCCACGCTTGATGCGCCCTCACCCCTTTGTTCACGGCCTGCGCGCCAGGTCCGCAGCGGTTATTGACCTTATAATGGTCCTGGTAGCCGTGTATAAGGGCTTTGACCTCATATACAATCTGGATACACTAACAGGGTAGACGATATTTATTCAACTTTGCCGGGGTTTTGCAGATGAAGCTGGGCGTAATCATGGACCCTATTGCCGGGATCAAGGTCGAAAAAGACACGACCCTGGCATTGCTGCTCGCGGCCCAACGCAGGGAATGGGAAATATATTATATGGAGATGAAGGACGTTTATCTCACCGGCAATAGCGCGCGGGCAAACGCCCGCGTCATGACGGTCGCAGATGATTTATCTGATTGGTATCACTACAAGCGCCGGATTGAGTTGGCGCTCTCGGAGCTGGACGTGATCCTGATGCGCAAGGACCCTCCCTTCAATATGGAATACATCTATATGACCTATATCCTGGAACACGCGGCAGCCTGCGGAACGCTTGTCATCAACGACCCGGCCGCCCTGCGCGAGGTGAATGAAAAAGTCTATATCACCCAGTTCCCACAGTGTATAGCACCCACTTTTATCAGCCGTGACTCGCAGCAAATACACGCTTTCATGGAACAACACGGGCAAACCGTGCTCAAGCCTCTTGACGGGATGGGAGGCGCCTCGGTTTTTCGCGTTGACAAGGAGGATGCCAACAAGAACGTCATCGTAGAGACCTTAACCCGAAACTCGCAACGCTTTATTATGGCGCAACAGTACCTGCCGGCAATCGAACGAGGTGACAAACGCATCCTGTTGATTGACGGCCTGCCGCTGGAACATGCGTTGGCGCGCATCCCGAAATCCGGCGAGATACGGGGGAACCTGGCCGCCGGCGGCACCGGCAAGGGCATTGACCTGTCCGAACGGGACTATTGGATCTGTGAGCAAGTAGGCCCGAGATTGCGCGCTATGGGGTTGGTGTTTGTCGGTCTGGACGTTATCGGTGACTACCTGACGGAGATCAACGTGACCAGTCCGACCTGCTTAAGGGAACTGGACCGGATCTACGGACTGGATATTGCAGGGAAGGTAATGGGTTGCATTGCCGAAAAGTTGAGGCTGCGGGCTTGAACGATTCCCTGGCAATACGCCCGCAGCGGAATCAAATGGAACTGGCTTTCTCACCGGCCCGTGCCCCTGACACAAAGCGCCCGAAGCTGACTCCGGAGGACCGGCTGAGCCTGACAATTTGTCTTGCCCTCATCATCCATGCCCTGATCATTCTGGGGATTGTTTTTGTGCCGGAAGATAAAATCAACCCGCGCTACGAATCCATGGAGGTCGTACTGGTGCAACAAACCAGTGAGCCGGAAGAGGATGCAGATGTCCTGGCACAGGCGAGCCTGCGCGGGGGCGGGGATATGTCGGAGGAGGCTGTCCCGGCATCGCCCCTGCCGCCCCTCCCGAATCAGGAAAGCCCTGAAGTTGCCACCCCTGCAGAAACACAATCGCATGAATCACTTACGGAATCTGAGACGCCCGATGCTACGCCGGCTGATGATGCCGTTAAGTCTGTGACTGTCGAAGTGCAAAAAGCCGCGGCCGCAGTAGAGGAGAGCGCGGATAAACCCGATACAAACCGCCCAAGCGCTACCGAACTGATGAGCAGCAGCCTGAAGATGGCCGCCTTGAGTTCGGAGGTAGAACGTAAACTGGAAAGCAAAGCAAACCGCCCGAAAAGAACGTTCATATCAGCCAGTACCCGCGAATACAAATATGCGGCTTACATGGAAGCGTGGCGAGCAAAAGTGGAACGCGTGGGGAACCTGAATTACCCGGAGGAAGCCAGGAGAAACAATATTTCCGGGCAACTGGTCCTGGACGTGGCGTTAAATCCGGACGGCAAGATAAATCAGATTACCATCCGTCAATCCTCAGGCCATAAGGTGCTGGATGACGCCGCAATCAGGATCGTTGAACTGGCGGCGCCGTATGCGCGTTTCCCCGAGGCAATCCGCGCTGATACCGATATCCTGCACATCACCAGGACCTGGCAGTTTCTTGATCAACGCGGTTTCAGGTAGTTCGGTAGGTTATTTTATTTCCAGGTGGTATTCTGTCGCTGATACCGATACTATTACAGCTTATGCAGATCAGTAACTTCACCAATCAGTTTCTCATTGCTATGCCCAGCCTGAGAGATCCCAATTTTTCCCAAACAGTCACATATATCTGCGCACACAATGAAGATGGCGCCATGGGACTGGTAATCAACCGACCGGCTAATTGCGAACTGGGCGAAATCCTGGCCCAGATGAAGATGAAACCGGATAATCAATCCATTGCGAAGATGCCTGTTTATCAAGGCGGACCAGTCCATACCGACCGGGGATTTGTACTGCACGAACCGGGCAGTCGATGGGATTCTTCGATCAACGTCAGCGAAGCCCTGGACGTGACGACTTCCCGGGATATATTGCATGCCATTTCGGAAAGTGCAGGGCCGCAACACTTCCTCATTGCCCTGGGTTACGCCGGCTGGTCAGCGGGACAACTGGAAGAGGAAATAAAAGAAAACGTCTGGCTTAATGTGTCCGCGGACATGGACATCATTTTCAACACGCCTTGCGAACTGCGCTGGAGCTCGGCGACCGCTTTGTTAGGCATCGATCATTACCAGATATCGACGGGTTTCGGAAACGCTTGATATCAGTGTCACAACCTGCCACCCTGCTGTGTTTCGACTTCGGCACAAAAAGAATCGGCGTGGCGGTGGGGCAGACGCTGACCGATACGGCCACACCTCTTGAAGTCATCCCTGTTCGTAACAACCGCCCTGATTGGGATCGGATCAGCGCGATTATCCGGCAATGGCAGCCTCAGGCCCTGCTTGTGGGAAACCCGTTGAATATGGATGGCAGCCGGCAACAGCTTACTGCGTGCGCCGACAAGTTCGCCGGTAAACTGCAAGGGCGTTTTCGGCTGCCTGTGCTGCGCGCCGAGGAGCGGCTCACGACTGTCGCGGCCCGGTCCCGACAAAGAGACAAAGAACACATCGATCATGTTGCGGCCCAGGTGATCCTGGAAGGCTGGCTGCAACATGCCGGGGGGCGTTAGACCGGATTTCTTACCAGGTGATGCGATGCTTGCGCCGGTGAGAAATCCGAACTGGGAGCTGTTATAATGGCTGACGCATAAGGTGATCGCTGAAATATGCCGGAAAATAATTTTGATGTCCAGCAACTGATCCGGACTTTGAAATCCGGCCTGGATCAATATTTACAGGAACACAACAGAAACGATCCCTTATTTGTCGGTATCCATTCCGGCGGCGTGTGGATAGCACAACGATTACACGAGTTGTTCGGTTCCACCCAGCCACTTGGTATGCTGAATATCGCATTCTACCGGGATGATTTCAGCCGCATCGGCCTGCACCCGCTGGTGACGCCTTCCAGCCTGCCCTTTGATGTCACCGACCGCCACGTAATTTTAATCGATGACGTGCTTTACACCGGCCGAACCGTGCGCGCGGCCATGAACGAATTATTCGACTACGGCAGGGTGGCGAGCATCTGCCTGGCGGTATTGGTTGACCGCAGCGGCAGAGAATTACCCATACGGGCTGACGTAACCGGAAAGCATCTCGACCTTAAAGCAAACCAGCATATCAAGCTCTCAGGCCCGGAACCCCTGGCGCTGGAAATCACTACGGTAGAATGACGGTTCACTCTATTCAGCTGGACCAGCATGGCAACCTCAAGCATTTCCTGACAACGGAAGGCCTCAGCCGCCAAATTCTGACAAGTATCCTCGATTATGCCGAATCTTTCGCCGGTGTAAGCGGTCGCGCAGTAAAAAAGGTACCGTTATTGCGCGGCAAAACCGTAGCCAACCTGTTCTTTGAATCAAGTACCCGAACCCGTACTACATTTGAGTTGGCAGCCAAACGTTTGTCCGCCGACGTGCTGAATATCAATATCGCCACCTCAGCGACCAATAAAGGCGAAACGCTGCAGGACACCTTGCACACTTTGGAAGCCATGCATTGCGATATGTTCGTGGTGCGTCACGGCAACAGTGGGGCCGCGCATTTCATTGCCGGTCAGGTAGCGGAGAACGTCCATGTCATCAACGCGGGGGATGGCCGCCACGCCCACCCGACCCAGGCCATGCTGGACATGTTCACCATCCGCCGGCATAAGCCGGATTTTGCGTCCTTGCGGGTGGCCATTGTCGGGGATATTGCCCACTCACGGGTTGCCCGTTCAGAGATACATGCGCTCAATATTCTCGGGGTAAGCGATATTCGCGTCATTGCGCCCAAAACCCTGCTCCCGGAAAACATTGAAAGCCTGGGAGTGCAGGTATTTCATGATTTGACCGAGGGATTGCAAGACGTTGACGTCATTGCCATGCTGCGCCTGCAACGGGAACGTATCAGCAATGCCGTGCTTCCCAGCGAGGCGGAGTATTTCCACTGTTTCGGCCTCACCGAGGCACGCCTGCGCGTGGCCAGGCCCGACGCGATCGTTATGCACCCCGGTCCGATTAATCGGGGAATCGAGATTGATTCGCAGGTTGCCGACGGCGACAGGTCGGTCATTTTACAACAGGTCAGCCACGGCATAGCCATACGTATGGCTGTCATGGCCATGGTCATGGGCGCCGCGCCTGATACCTTGAAGGGGGGCAACTGATGCGTATATGCATCAGCAACGGCCACCTGATCTGTCCCGATCAACTGCTCGACGGGCAAGGCAACCTGTACGTTGCAAACGGCAGGATCGTCTCTGCCGGCAAGCAGATAGACAGCTTCACCGCAGATCTTGAAATCGCGCTGGATGGGCAGTACGTTTGTCCGGGAATTGTCGACCTGAGCGTACACACCCGCGAGCCGGGATTCGAACATAAGGCCACCATCAGGTCTGAAACGGAGGCCGCCGTCCGCTCCGGAGTAACCAGCATGGTGTGTCCGCCAAATACCCGTCCCGTAACGGACACCCCGGCGGTCGTCGAGCTTATCCATCAACGCCAATCCCGGTTCGACAAGACACGCATATACCCGCTTGGCGCCCTGACCAAAGGTCTTGACGGGCAACAATTAACTGAAGTGGCGGCCCTCAGGGATGCCGGCTGTGTCGGTTTGTCGAACGCCGATAAACCGATCGTCGATACGGAAGTGTTGCGCCGCGCATTTGAATACGCCGCCGGGTTTGACCTGCCCGTTTTTATCCACCCGGAAGACAGTTATCTGAGAAATCAAGGTGTCATGCACGAAGGCAAAATCAGCACGCGCCTGGGGCTGCCCGGGATTCCGGAAACCGCGGAGACGATAGCCATCAGCCGCGCGCTGTTGTTGATCGAACAGACCGGGGTGACTGCACATTTCTGCCGTCTGTCTTGCGCGCGCAGTGTGGAACTCATTGGCGCAGCTAAACGTCAAGGGCTGCCGGTCACGGCGGATGTCGGCATTTGTTACCTGTACCTCACGGAACTCGACGTTGACGGCTTCAATTCCCAATGCCGCCTGTGGCCGCCCCTGCGTACCGACCGGGACCGGCAGGCACTGCTGGACGGGCTGATGTCGGGTGTCATCGACGCTATCTGTTCGGACCATCAGCCCCATGATGAAGACGCCAAAGCCGCGCCTTTCAGCAGTACCGAACCCGGCGCATCAACGCTGGAAGTGCTGGCGCCGCTGTCTTTTAACCTGGCTGCTACTCGCGGCTTCAACCCGGAACAAATCGTGCGCGCCCTCACCTGCCGGCCGGCTTCCATCATAGGCCTTAGCGCAGGGAGCCTGGCCAGCGGCGCGCCTGCCGACCTGTTTATCTTCGATAACAACCAGCAGTGGACCGTCAAGGCTGAAAAATTAACCAGTGCCGGGAAAAACACGCCTTTTGACGACTGGGAGATGGTGGGCAAAGTCAGCCATACGCTAGTCGGCGGCAAGCTGGTGTTCCAGGACACAAACTGATGCCGCATCCGGACACCCGCGACACCATTTTTATCGAAGACGCCGCAGTCCTGCAACACCAGCCGCTGGGCGGCGGCCAGCACCTCCTGCGCCTCGCAGCCAGCGCCACCGCGGAGCGGGCTTTACCGGGCAGCTTTATCCACCTGTGCTGCCATGAAGATCTGCCCATGCGCCGCCCCATGTCGATCATGCGCGCAGACCCCGACGCCGGCTGGATTGATATCCTGTACAAAGCTCACGGCCAGGGTACAAATAAACTGGCCGGCGCCAGGACCGGCGCCAGGATCAACCTGTTGGGTCCCATCGGCAACTCGTTCAAGCAGCAGGGCTACCGGAATATCCCCTTGCTCATCGGCGGTGGGGTAGGCATCCCTCCCATGGTGTTTCTTGCCGAGCATATAATGAAACAGACAAAGACCGTGAAACCCTTCGTCATCATGGGTTCCGAGATTCCCTTTCCCTTCAACGCCAGGCCCTCACGGATCATGGTCGAAGGGGTGCCGGACGATGCCATCGCCTGCATGCCCTTACTGGAGGACTGGGGTATTGCCAGCAGACTCACCAGCAGGCAGGGTTATCCCGGTTGTTATGACGGTTTTGTCACCGACCTGGCTCGGCACTGGTTGGCAGGCCTCAACGCCGGACAGCGGCGCCAGGTCGAGATATTCAGTTGCGGACCAACACTTATGTTACAGGCCGTTGCCGCTCTGGCCAGGGAATTTTCCCTGCCCTGCCAGCTTTCACTGGAAGAATACATGGCTTGCGGCGTAGGCGGTTGCGCGGGTTGTACGGCGCCCGTTTATAAAAACGAGAAGGTATCCATGCTGCGGGTGTGCGTGGACGGCCCGGTATTCCAAGCCGATGAGGTGTTCCCGGAAATGGTTGGCAACAACCAGAAAAGTGAAGAATAACAACCAGTTTTTATGAGCTATGCCCGCACCGGCAAAGTGAATGCAACACCGCCTGAAAACACTAAGATATTGATTTATAAGGGGTAGATAGGATTTTATCAAAATATTTCCGGATCTGGCACGGAACCTGCACAATATTAAGCAACGAAGTTTTAACCCTTAATATCAACCAATTGGAGAAAGTATAATGAACTGGCAAACTCCTGAATACAGCGACATCCGCTTCGGTTTCGAAGTCACGATGTACATCAACAACAAGTAATAACATATTACAAGTTGCATAAAAAAGGGTCGTCAAGACCCTTTTTTATTGCCTGCGCTCCGGTCAGCTTTATAATTCAAGCTCCGAGTTTTCGATTAAGATCAAACCCTGCATATAGACAGTCCCCAAAAGAAAAGTGGCGGGGCAGGCGCGCGGGGCACAGACAGACAACATAAATGAAGGCTGACTCGATGAAAAAACTGCGCGAGCGTTTGCATCGGGTACGCATGGAGATTGAAGAGGCGGAGCGGCAGTTCGGCCGGGCCCCGGGCAGCGTGAAACTGCTCGCCGTGAGTAAGACCCGGAAAACCGGTGATATTCTGGCGCTTGCGCAACTGGGAGCCTCGGACTTTGGCGAGAACTACGTCCAGGAGGCGCGCGTTAAAATCGGGCAATTAAGCGAGTATTCTCTTACCTGGCACTTCATCGGCCCGATCCAGTCCAACAAGACTCGCCAGATCGCCGAGTGTTTCCATTGGGTACATTCGGTGGATCGCGCCAAAATCGCTAACCGGTTAAATGCTGCGCGATCACCCGACATGCTGCCTCTGAATATCTGCATACAGGTCAACGTTGATGCTGAGCCCAGCAAGTCTGGCATCGGTCCCGATGAAGTGGAACAACTGGCGGAACAGCTTCTCCCGTTATCCCGGTTGAAATTGAGGGGACTCATGGCATTGCCCGCGCCCAACGATGATTTCGCCGTTCAGCGGCGCGCTTTCATGAAACTTCGCCGTCTGCAGGAACAGCTCACTGACAACGGCTTCAAACTAGACACCTTGTCCATGGGTACAACCCATGACATGCTTGCCGCCATAGCCGAAGGAGCGACCATTGTCAGGGTCGGGACGGCGCTATTCGGCCCGAGAATCCGTTGATTGCCGTTGACCTGAAACTTCGGATGTGAACTGATATGATCTATCCTTATGCAGAATCAGAATATCACCTTTCTTGGCTGCGGCAACATGGGCACGAGCCTCATCAGTGGTCTTATCGCCAATGGTGTTCCCACCTCTTCCCTGTTCGGCATTGACCCGGATGAGAATCAACGTCACAGAGCTGAAAGCCGGTACGGTATTCGTACCGCGGCCGGGATAGCTGAAGGCGTTCCCGACGCTGACGTCGTAGTTCTGGCCGTCAAACCACAAACCGTTATGGCCGTACTCGCCGAGGTGAAGGCGCCCCTGCAAAGCAAACGCCCCCTGATCCTGTCCATCGCGGCCGGCATTCGCAGCGGGACGATCAATAACGCGCTTGGCGGCGCCTGGCCGGTGGTGCGCGCCATGCCCAATACGCCGGCCCTGTTGGGTTGCGGCGCAACTGGCCTGTATGCCGCAACGGACGTAAGCGCGGACCAGCGTCGGACGGCTCTCCACATCATGCAATCGGTGGGGGTTGCGGTCTGGCTCGACGATGAGTCGCAACTGGACGCCGTTACCGCCGTCTCGGGCAGCGGACCCGCTTATTTTTTCCTGTTCGTCGAACTGCTGGAGAAAATCGCCGCAGAAATGGGCCTGACCCCGGAACAGGCGCGCTTGCTTAGCGTTGAAACCGCATTGGGGGCGGCCAGGATGCTGAAGGAAGCCGGAGAGGACGCTACCACCCTGAGGCACCGGGTTACCTCACCGGGCGGAACTACCGAGAAAGCGCTGCAGGCATTCAAGGAAGGCGGGCTGGAGCAGTTGCTGCGCCGGGCGCTGGCGGCCTGTCGGGACCGTTCGGTGGAACTGGCGCAACAGGCGGATTAAGATATGGACGGGTCCTACCTGGGTGATGCCATGCTGTACCTGATCAACACGATTTTTTCCATCTACATTCTGCTGGTGGTGCTGCGCTTCCTGTTGCAGATGGTTCGAGCCGATTCTCATAATCCCATTTCACAGTTTCTGTTGCAGGCAACCAACCCGCCACTGCGCTTGCTGCGCCGTTTCATCCCTGGCTTTGCCGGGGTCGATTGGTCGTGCATCATCCTGATGGTCGCGCTGCAGGCTATTGAATTATCTCTGACCAGCCTGATCGCCTATGGCTCTTCTTTCGCTTTTCCCGGCCTGGTCGTGCTCAGCTGCGCCGAGTTGCTGAAGCTGATCATCTATGTCTGCATGTTCGTCATCTTTGTGCAGATCATCCTCAGCTGGATCAATCCGGGTTCGTACAACCCGATTACGGTTCTTCTGTATCAATTATCCGAACCCTTGCTGCGGCCGGCCCGCAGACTATTGCCTCCAACCCACGGCATTGACTTTTCGCCCATCCTGGTGTTTATCGTCCTGCAGTTATCCTTGATGTTGCTGGTCCGACCCCTCGCTGACCTGGGGCGGGCGCTAGCCGTCTGAACCGTCGGCTTCCCTGTTGCCAGTTTCGCAACGGGTATAGTATTCTTAATGCTCAAGCAGAAAGGAGCCATCGATGTCCCGTATCTCAGTCATCCTGATTACATTGCTGTTAATAACTGCCGGACCGAGCGTCAGCGCCGAACAGTCAAAAACGTTCGGTGATTACACCATCCACTACGCGGCATTCACCACCGACCTGCTGTCGCCGGAGGTCGCACGGCTCTACAAAATCCGCCGCAGTAAAAACCGGGCCATCCTCAATATTTCCGTATTGAAGAAAGTCATGGGGACGACGGGTCAGCCGGTCAAGGCTCTGGTGGAAGCCACTGCGACCAACTTGAGCCGGCAGTTAAAAACCCTGACTACCCGGGAATTGCGCGGGAGCGGGGCGATTTACTACATCGCTGAAACAGCCGTCAACAATGAAGAAATCCTTAACTTTGACCTGAGTATCACCCCTGAAGGTGAGTCTGTCGCCTTAAGCTTCTCTTTTCAACAGCAGTTTTTTACTGAATAGCTTGCCGGTTACGACCGGCGTTAGCTGATAACCCGTATTTCTCACCGGGTGATGCGATGATCGCGCCGGATTTTTGGCGCCTGCGACCGAAAGCGTATCGAGAGAAATGCGGGCTAGTTATATATCGTATTCAATGATCAGCGGCGCATGGTCCGAGAAGCGTTGCTCCTTATAGATGGAAACGGCCTTGATCCGGTCCGCCAGACCGGGGGTCACCACCTGATAATCAATACGCCACCCCACATTTTTTGCCCAGGACTGGCCGCGGTTTGACCACCAGGTATATTGCTCAGCGTCCTGGTTCAGCACGCGGAAGGCATCCACCATACCTATCTCACCGAATACCTTATCCATCCAGGCCCTTTCGTCGGGCAGGAAGCCTGAATTCTTCTGGTTGCCGCGCCAGTTTTTCAAATCAATTTTCTTGTGCGCGATGTTCCAGTCGCCACAGACGATAAACTCGCGCCCCCGGCGCCGCATCGTCATCAGCACCTGCTCGAAGCGCGCCATGAAATCGTACTTGACTGCCTGGCGTTCCTCACCTGAGGTGCCGGATGGCAGGTAGAGGGATACGACACTGACTCCTTGATAATCCGCCTGGAGAAAGCGCCCCTCCCGGTCGGCGCAGTCCCAACCCAATCGATCCTCTACCTTGTCCGGTTCAAGGCGGGCGTACAGGGCAACGCCGCTGTAGCCCTTTTTCTCGGCGCTGTTGAAAAAGCTGAGATAGCCCGACGGGTGTATTAATTGCTCATCCAGTTGCTCGACCTGTGCCTTGGTTTCCTGCAAGCAAACCACGTCTGCTTTTTGTTTCAGCAGCCAGTTGAACAAGCCTTTTTTGGCGGCAGAGCGGACCCCGTTGGCATTCAGCGTGATAATCTTCATGACTGATCTATACTGGTTCAAAAATCACGCATACAATAATCGACACATGGAACAATATCAAAAAGAGTTTATCGACTTCGCCATTCACCACAGAGTACTGCAATTTGGCCGTTTCACCCTGAAGTCGGGCCGCAGCAGCCCGTATTTTTTCAACAGCGGTTTATTCAACAGCGGCAACAGTATCGGCCTCCTGGGAGCATTTTATATGCAAGCTATTGAACATACCGGACTTAAGTTCGATATGTTATTCGGGCCGGCTTACAAAGGCATCCCGCTGGTAACGGCAGTCGCTATCGCTTATTCCAACAAACGCGACCTTTCATTGCCCTACAGTTTCAACCGCAAAGAGGAAAAAGATCACGGCGAAGGTGGTATCGTTGCGGGCGCGCCCCTGCATGGAGAGGTGTTAATTATCGATGACGTGATCACCGCCGGCACATCAATCAATTTTTCCATCGACCTGATCCATGGCCACGGCGCTCAAGCGGCAGGGGTGGCGATCGCCCTGGACCGGCAGGAACGCGGTCCATCCGGCACCTCAGCCATCGAAGATATCCGCCAACGTTATGGCATCCCGGTCACAGCCATTATCACACTGGCTGACCTGGAGGTATTCCTGGAACAACACCCGGCATACTCCGCGGAGCTGGACGGCATACGGCAATACCAGTCGGAATATGGAATTTAACGCGCCGCTCGCGCTTTCTCCTTGAACACCTTCAGCACGTGGCTCATCAACGAAGGAATACCCGCATGCCATACTGCCACCGCGGCTGGCGGCCGCCAGATGTAACCGAATCCGGCCAGTTGCCGGCGTAGGGCGCTGATCTCATCTTCGGTCGGCGCGCCACGCTGTTGTCGTGCGGGCAGACAGGCGCGGATGACCGCGTCCACCTGGCCCTCGTGCGTGGCCTCGCGTTTGCCATAGACGCGAGTCAGCTTGGCCGCCAACGCCAGCAACCCAGCATCTTCCAACTCTTCGCGCATGGGCTCATAATACGCGTTGCGCCGCTCGTTAAACTCCAAGCGCGCTTGTTCCAGTACCACGGAGTCAACCTGGCGCAACGGACGGCTCGCCTCCTGCTCGCGGGCGCGTAGGACATCCGTTAGCGCCTCACCCCAGCATTGCAGGAAGTACGGATAGCGCTGCCCCTCATCAACGACCGTCTCCAAGACAGTCTCATCCACGCGGATGCCGTGCTGATCGAAGGGTTTGACCAGCGCATCCCGCGCCCCGGCCTCGTCCAGCAAGCCGATACTCAGCTTCTCTGAGCGGTTCCAGAATGTGGTGCTCATGTCACTAAGTTGGTATTGCAGCCCCGGCGTGCCGCCTAAGACCAGCAGGAACGGCGCCAACTGCCGCACTTCCTGGCTGACGTTCAGCAACGTGAAACCCAGCTCTTTATCCAAAGTGTGTGCCTCATCCAGCAGCACCGCCAGCGGGCGCTTGCGACAGCGGTCCTTCAGCAACTCGGTCAGCATCTGTGACTCCCCACCGAACTGCCACTTAAGTTTGACTAATGCTTCCGGCCCTACTTCCATCCCTGCGGGCAGGAACGCCTTCCAGTTTTCAGGCGGCGCCAAAGCACGGGTCAACTCGTCGGGATTATTCTTGATCTTGGCAGGCGTGAGCCACACAGTATCAAGCGCCTTTTCCTGCTCGCACAGCTTCCGGAACCAGTCCAAAAGCACCGTCTTGCCGTTGCCGCGCGGGCCGATGACGATGACTTCACTGTTTGCGCCTTCTCCCCGCCGCAGCAGTCTCAGCGGTGCGCGCAGCGCCGTCTGCTCTGCTTCCCGGCCGGCCAGATACGGGGGCTTCTTGCCCGTACCCGGCGTGAATTCGGGATAGGTCAATCCGTCTGTGCGAGTCGTCATGGTTGTCAGTGAGGTGTTCGGGGAGTTCTTCATCAAAAAGGTACTGTCATCTCTGTGTCCGCGGTCGTCTGCAACAAGTGGCGGAACTGCTCTTGTATCCGTTGCAGCGCTTCCTGGTTGTCCGCTTCAAACCGCAGGGTAAGCACGGGGGAGGTATTGGATGGGCGCACCAGTCCCCAGCCATCTTCAAATTCAACCCTGACACCATCCGTATCGATGATCTGTGCGTCGGGAAAACTGGCGCTGTTCTTGAGTTTCTGCATATAGGTCTGATGCGAATCTTCCGGCAGCTTCACTCGCAATTCAGGCGTCGAAACACCCTCCGGCATTTCAGCAAACAGGTCTTCAGAACTGACCCCGCTGCGTACCATGATTTCCAGCAGGCGGGCGCCGGCATAAATCGCATCGTCAAAACCGTACCAGCGTTCTTTAAAGAAGATATGGCCGCTCAACTCACCGGCGAGGGGAGCTTGCATTTCCTGCATTTTGCTCTTGATCAGGGAATGCCCGGTCTTCCACATCAGCGGTGCGCCGCCGCTGGCCTCTATGACGGTTTTCAAGTAGCGCGAACACTTCACATCATAGATGATATTTGCGCCCTTGTTGCGGGCCAGCACGTCTCTTGCCAACACCATCAACTGCCGATCAGGCCAGATAATGTGCCCGGCGCTGTCTGTGACGCCGAGCCGGTCTCCATCACCGTCAAAGGCAAGCCCGATATCGGCCCCCTGTTCCTTTACCTGCGCAACCAGCGCCTCCAGGTTTTCCGGTTGGCTGGGGTCAGGATGGTGGTTGGGAAACGCCCCGTCCACCTCGCAATACATTTCCGCTACCTGATGGCCCAGGGCACGAAACAGGTGCGGGGCAACAATGCCGGCAACGCCGTTGCCGCAATCTACAACGACCTTCAATGCCGCGCCGCGCGTCGCTGGGGCGATATCGCTGGCAATGCGCGCTATATAATCTGCCCGAACGTCTGCCGAGGACAAGCCGCCCATGCCGGCGGCAAATTCACCCGCAACTATGCGCCTGTAAACGGCTTGTAGCGCGTCCCCGAACAGAGTCTCTCCGGCAATGATCAATTTCATGCCGTTATATTCCGGGCCGTTATGGCTGCCGGTCACCATCACCCCGCTGTTCGCCGGCAACCAGTGCGTGGCAAAATACAATAACGGCGTCGGAACCATGCCGATATCCACGACATCCCTTCCGCTCTCGCGCAGGCCCTCAACCAAAGCGCCGGCCAGTTCCGGGCTCGAGTCTCGGCCGTCACGCCCGACGACGATCTCCTGTTCGCCTCTGTCCCCGGCCTCCGTGCCGATACCAAGCCCGATATGGTGGGCGACCCCGGCAGTCAGCGTCCGACCCACTACTCCCCGGATGTCGTATGCGCGGAAAATTGAAGCGGGTACTGCGGAATGAGCCACCAGATCAGTCCGAAACGTCTATTGCGGCGGGCTCGTGCGTTTGCTGCGAAGATTTTTCTCGATAGCGCGCGACGATAATTCCCATCAGTTGCCGGGCCAGTTTCTCTTTCGCTGCCGTTCCCAGTGACTGAGACCCCCCCGGCCAGTAGACCTCCAGGGCATTTTTGTCGCTGTCAAATCCAAGCCCGTCTCCAACCCGGTTTGCCGCTATCATGTCCAGATTTTTTTGCACCAGTTTCTGTTTTGCATTGTCCGAAAGATTTTCCGTTTCCGCGGCAAAACCGACGGTAAACGGCGGTCTGGCAAGCGTCGCGATTTCAGACAGGATATCCGGTGTTTTCTCCAGGCGTAAAACTATCCCTGTGTCTTGTTTTTTCATCTTGTGCAGAGCCGTCTGGCGACTTCGATAATCCGCCACGGCCGCGGCTGAAATAAAAATGTCGCAGGACGCCGCCTCTGCCAAAACCGCGGCATGCATCTGTTCGGCGGAAACCACTTCGATGACCCGGACTCGGGCTGGCGGCGTCAAGGCAACGGGACCTGTGATCAGGGTGACCAATGCGCCGGCCTCCGCGGCGGCCCGGGCAACCGCATAGCCCATCCTGCCCGAACTGCAGTTGCTGAGATAACGGACCGGATCTATAAACTCGCGGGTTGGGCCCGCGCTGACCATCACGCGGACACCGGCAAGCTGATTTGTCCTGCCTGCCGCGCTGATCGCCGCTACGATTTCATCAGGCTCAAGCAGGCGGCCCGGACCCGTCTCTCCACATGCCTGGGCACCGCTGGCAGGGCCAAGCAGGGTAATCCCGCGGGCCTGCAAGCGGGCGATGTTCTCCTGCGTGGCCGGGTTCCGCCACATCTGTTGGTTCATTGCCGGCACAACCAGCAATGGTGCGGTTGTCGCCAGGCACAGGGTTGCCAACAGATCGTCAGCCAACCCGTTGCTCAGGCGCGCGATGAAGTTCGCGGTGGCCGGCGCGATGACGATTACATCGGCCCAACGGGCCAATTCAATGTGCCCCATGGCGGCTTCCGCCGCATGGTCCAGTAACTCGGTATGAACGGGGTTGCCCGACAGCGCCTGCAGGGTCAGGGGCGTAATGAATTCGGTGGCTGCCGGGGTCATGACCACACGTACCAGGGCGCCTTGATCGCGCAGCCGCCGGGTCAATTCTGCACTCTTGTACGCGGCAATGCCGCCGCTGATACCAAGCAGGATGCGTTTATTGGCGAGCGTTTGCATGGCGTCAGTTTAGCCCATATTCGGGGCGAACACATAATTTGTCGTCCGGATATGTGCCTGTTGCGCGTGAATCCTCTGGCCGATCATCCATCTTCTCTGCGCTTCCTGTGACCTGTCTTCGATGATGTCTTCGATGATGTTGTCGTAATGGATATTATCCTGTATGCTTGGTCTACATCTTATCCTTATATGCAGAACAAGGAGGTTCATCATGGCAATTCGCCACTGGCCAAAAACCGAGCAACCCCGTTTCAAGCTGCTGAACAACGGCCCGCACAGTCTGTCCGATGCGGAACTGATCGCCCTCTTCCTGGGCTCCGGTTACCGCGGCCACAG
>JAAXHV010000174.1 GCA_012270695.1 Gammaproteobacteria bacterium
GGGGTACACGTCCGATAATCGCTTCCGTTGCGGCGGCGTCACCGGCAGACAGGGCGGGTTTTGTTGCAGGAGACCGTATCCTGAGCGTGGATGGCGACCAGATTGCTACCTGGCGCGATTTCTTACAGCGTACAGGAAGCAGTGCAGACTCGCAGCTGGACCTCGTCGTGCAACGCGGCGATGAGTTATTGCAACTACGGTTAGTCTCCGAATTTGAGGGGGCAGACAGACGCAGTGTGATGGAATGGGGCGGCTTGACGCCTGCCGTGGAAACTGTGAACAACCAGTCTTTTTTTGTTGTTCGGATTTGGGATGCCGTAGTTGAGTGGTTTATTCTGCTGTTTTCGACAATCGTCCTGTTCCTGAAGATGATCGTCGGAGAATACAGCTTCATGAATGCGTTTGGATCAATGCAAATGACTCAACTGGGGCTGAATCCGGGTGACCTTAACTGGTTGGCGCTGCTCAAGATCTGGAGCCTCATTACTATGGCACAAGCCATGCTGAGTCTGTTCCCTGGTGTAATGGATGGCAACAGTCTGGCCTTGCTGGGCACGGAATATGTGACCGGGAACCCCCCTTCACCGTCCATGGCCAAGACTGTCATTATAGTCGCTACCGTTGTTGGTTTTGCGCCGTTGGTAACGGTTTTGACACTCGACGTAATACGGTTCCTCAGTTGAGTTGCCTCTACCTGTCACGAATAAGAATTTTCCACCATCGACTTACTTCACCCGGGCGATCAGTGAGGCGTGAAACATATTGCGGAACAGGGTGTTTTTCCTTGCTTACGCAGCAGAATTGATCGTATGCCGGTGGCGGAGCACCTGAAACTTGAACCTCTTGTCCGGGCTGGTCTTGGGTAACGGACTCAGCCTTAGTCGGTAATTTTTCGGAACCAGCTCCAGTTCCAGGTGGCGGGCGATCAACAGTATGTTCGCCACCATTTGTAACTCGGTCCAGCGCGCCCCGCCGCAGGTGTGGGTGCCGACGCCGAACGGGGCATAGGCATTGGCCCCGGCGTTTTTATGTTCTTCACGGGGTTCCTTGTACCGGTCGATATCGAACTTCTCGGGATCCGGAAAGTATTCTTCCATGTAATGCGTTGCCGGAAATACGACCATGACCGTGGAATAGGCCGGTATTTGAAAACCCTCCACTTCGAACGCATTCATGGCGGTGCGCACGTGCATGGGTATGATCGGATGTAGTCGCAGCACCTCCATGATGAACCTGTGGGTTACATCGACATTGGACAGGGTAAAATCTGCGCCTGCCGGGTCGCCGTCGGCGAACAGGGCATCCGCCTCGCTTATGATTTGTTCCCCGTAGTGCGGGTTATTAAGGAATTCGTAGATCGTGAAAGCCATCGCACTGCCGGTGTAGTGACCGGCGATAATCGGCGCGATGAAAGCGAATCCCAGATCGGTTTCGGGCAGGAAAGCGGGGTCGGATTGATGCAGTTCCATCAGGTCGTCCACCAGGTCGCGCCGCTTTCCCTCCCGCTGCGCGGGAGTGTGCGTGGCGTGGATCTGGGCATACAGTTCCAGTATCCGGTTGCGGTAACGGTTCATCCTCGGTGTGTGCAGGGTGAACTTCGGCAGCATACGCATCACGTGGACCAGCAACGCCCGGTATTCAAACTTGAGCAGGTCGTCGAGGATCTCGGAGGCCTCGATGCTCACGCTGAGTTGGGCAATCTGGTCGCCAATCATCCGCTGGCAGGCCGTCTCGCCCGGCACCACCTTGCCGGTGCCCCATTGTCCGAATGAACGCCGGGCGAGCGTTATCAGTTCATCCATCCGGTCTTCGACGACCTTGCGGGAATTACCCGCCCGCACTGCCTTACGCATGCGGAAGTGCTCGGCCCCACCCATGCTTGCGATGGAGCGCGCCGTTCCCCATTCGGACTGAAATCCTTCCAGGTAATCCCGGGTGCGCAGGACATTTCGGCCGTTCCTGCCGACCCAGCGGTTCATCTCGGCGTTGGCCAGTATTATCATCTCCCGGCCCGGGGCTTTGAGTTTGAAAACCGGTCCCACCTCCCTGGCTTTTTCCGCGATGAACTTAGGTATGTTGAGTTCCCTGAGCGATTTCGAGGAAAGCATGTCCCACAGTCCCACCACCGGCAGGGAGCCGCCCGTGACCACGCGCATGCTTTCCGGTGGCCGATAGGAACTGTGCACTGCTTGCCCGATAGTCCTGCCGATCAGGTCCATCCCGCTGAACAGTTTGATGCGTTCCTCCGCGAGTTCGTATTCCTCCGGTTCCAGCATTGCGCGAAAACCGCCGCAATTATCTACCAGGCCGATGATGCACATATCGCGAGGGTCGGGAATCTCGTCGTCGAACAGGACGCGTATGATCCGTCCCTTGATTTCTTCACCGGTCCTGCCGTGCACCATGGGGTAACGGCGGGAACGGGCGACCTTGCCGGACAGGGTCCAGAACCCGCCGGTGTCGGCTTCAAAAATGTCTTTTTTTACCAGGCTTTGGATTACCATTTCGTTGATATCATCCGCGTGCCTGGCGATGCGTTCCACCCAGAACTGTGGCGAATGTGATTTATTCTCCCGGGAGATTTCCTCAAGCACAGGGTCCAGCAACTTATCCCCGGTAGGGGTCGCATCGACCAGGGTAAGCGTCTCCAGGTCGGTGTCGATACGGTTCTCAAAAGCCAGGTCCATGAGTACGCTGCCGGCAAGCGCGCACGACATTTTCCATTCCGGTATGGGTATGAAATAGCCGGACTCATCGCTGTGCAGCAACAGAAGCAGTTCTTCAGCAAATCTCATGTCCGGCTTTTCCTCAGTTTGCGTGCCGATATTCTCTCAAAGGTTACGCGTTATTTGCAATATGCGGGTCAAGACACAGGCTAGGCCGTCGCGGGACTTGACTGAAGTGTATCCTGGCCTGTCGCGGAATAAAGTTCCGGATAGAACTGCCTGCAATAATGGCGGTACGTCATGATCTCGCCGTCGGACCGGTTCAGTCGGGGGCGTGGCCGGTATCGCTTCCTGCTCCATATAGTCACGTCCTGCAGCACGTCACGCTTCTGCGCTGCCAGGATAATATGGTTCATCAGTTTGTGACGCAGCTTCATTGGGATAAAGCGCAAACCTGCGACCGGCCGTTTCGGGTTGCGAATTTCCCGCACCTGGTTTACCAGTACCAGGTCGATAAGCGTGCCGTCCACGGGTGTGGCGAGCACCCATAATCT
>JAAXHV010000175.1:0-924 GCA_012270695.1 Gammaproteobacteria bacterium
CTGGCGCAACTGGTCAGGAATGCGGCCAACGCGCTCACCCGCTTCTCCCTCGTACCCGTTCCCCTGTTCCTGATCATGGGCGAGTTGTTCTTTCATTCCGGACTGGGATTTCGCGCATTTAATGCACTGGATAAATTGTTTGGTCGTTTGCCCGGACGCCTGTCGTTCGTCACCGTAGGCGGCGGCACCCTATTTGCCGCGTTGTCCGGTTCCAGTATGGCGTCCACCGCCCTACTGGGGACGCTGATGGTGCCGGAAATGGCGAAACGCGGTTATAAAAACCGTTTGTCGATCGGACCGATACTGGGCGTAGGCGGTCTGGCCATACTCATCCCGCCCTCCGCGCTTGCCGTACTGCTGGGCAGCCTGGCCTATATCGATATCGGCATGCTGCTCATTGCCGGGATCGTACCGGGACTGGTGCTCGCGACATTATACGGGGTCTACATCATCATCAGCATTCGCCTGGACCCTGGTTCGGCCCCTGTTTACGACGTGGTTGAAATACCGTTGAAGGAAAAAGCCACGCTGGTCATCAGGGATGTGCTGCCGATGGGTTTCATCGTCTTTCTGGTAGTCGGCATGATTATACTGGGCTGGGCAACGCCTACCGAGTCGGCGGCCTGCGGCGTAGCCGGCGTGATCATTCTTGCCGTCTGTTATCGTTGTCTGACCACGGACGTCATCATTAAATCATTGCTTGGCGCCACCCGGGTCACCGTGATGATGTTCATGATTATTCTGGGCGCTTCGACATTCAGCAAAGTGCTTGCTTTCTCAGGCGCCACAACCGGTCTGCTTGAATGGGTCGGCACTCTCAGCCTCGCTCCCATAGCGGCCTTGCTCATCATGTTTGCTATCATGCTCGTGCTCGGCGCATTCATGGAGCAGTTATCCATGATGATGCTGACACTGCCGATATTC
>JAAXHV010000175.1:975-4469 GCA_012270695.1 Gammaproteobacteria bacterium
TGGCACCCGACTGCAGGACATCTGGCTCGCCGCCATACCCTTCATGGCCTGCTCTGCAATCCTGCTGGTTTTATTGATCTTTTATCCACATATCGCCCTCTGGCTGCCTGAATTGAGTCAGGCCCGATAGCGGATATGGAGTTACATCGATAACTGCGCCACCTTATCGGTCTTCTGCTCGGCGCCGATGGCCGTGTAACCGCAATCCACGGCAATATCGGTGCCGGTGATGCCGGACGCGGCATCGGAGCACAGAAACACCACGCTTCTGGCGACTTCTTCCGGGTCAACGGTGCGGCCGGACAGGTGGAAATCTCCGGCAACCCGGTCTGCTTTTGCCCGGTCGTCTCCGCTCATGTCGCGTATGACGTTTGACCACACCCAACCGGGAGACACGGAATTGACGCGTATATTATCTTCCGCCAGCAACAGGGCCTCATTTCGGGTGGCCCCGATTATCGCCGCCTTGGACGCGGCATAAAGCATGCGTCCCGGTTGAGCGCGTTTGCCGCTGATGCTGGCGAAGTTTACAATGGCGCCGCCACCGCGCCGGTGCATATATGGAACCACTTTTTGCACAAAAATCGCGCCGCTGACCAGGTTGATATCCAGGGCCTGTTGCCATTCCGCGCGGGTAGACGCCAGACCGTTGTCCAGGTAGGTGCAGGCGACATTGACCAGACAATCAATCCCACCCCAGGTATCGACCGTTTGTTGGATGACAGCATCGATTTGCGTGTCGTCGGTGATGTCAGCCCGGATAAACTTCAGCCCATCTCCCGCTTCCTGTTCCAGCTCACGTCCGCCGGCTTCGTCGATATCACAAACCGTCACCCTGGCCCCGGCCCTGATAAATTCGTGGGCAACTTTTCTGCCGATCAGGGTTGCCCCGCCCGGGATAATCGCGACTTTACCATCAAGATTTATCATAGTTTTTTTACCTCCTGCGCGATGATTTTGATGCCTTCCCGCACCACGTCGTCGTTCATTGAATAAGTCATGCGAATGCATTCCTGCTTGTGCGGCCACGGATCATCGTCCAGGCCGGGGAAAAAGTACTGCCCGGGGATGATCAAAACGCCCCGCTGCTTCAGACGGGTGTAAAGTTCCTGACTGGAGACAGGCAGGCCGGGGAACCACAGCCAGAGAAAAATCGCGCCCTCCGCCTTGTGGATGTAGTAATCAACCCCTGCCAACTCCTCATGCAACAGCGCGATTGCCCGTTTTGCCTTTGCTTCATAATAAGGCCGTATCAGGGTCCTGCTTATTTCAGTGACTTCACCGGATTGCACCAAGTCAAACGCCAGGGCCGGGCCGACGCTCTCCGGCGCCAGGTTCAGTATCCCGTTGATATTACTGAGGGTCTTGATGATGTCCGGACGAGCAACGATAATCCCGGTACGGGTGCCGGGCAGACCCAGTTTCGACAGACTCATGGAAAGAATGATATTGTCGTTCCAGACCAGTTCCGCTTGCGTGAATATGATGTTGGGGAACGGCATTCCGTAGGCATTGTCGATAACCAGGGGTATGGCCTTGTCCGCGGCAATATCAATGAGCTTTGCCGCCTCCGTATCCGTCAGTACGTTGCCCGTCGGGTTGGTCGGGCGCGACACGCAAATTGCGCTGATCGAGTCATCCACGGTCAGGTGGTCGAAGTCCACGTGATATTTGAAGGTGCGACCCGGCAGTTTTTCGATAGCCGGCCTGTTCGCGGTAAATATACCGTCTGTCAATCCCACGTCGCCATAGCCGATGTATTCGGGCGCCATGGGCAACAGGATTTTTTTTCTGTGATTGCCGGCAAACTCGCCCGCATACATGTTAAACAGCATGAAAAAAGCTGATTGACTCCCCGGTGTGAGCGTCACATTGTCCGCGCTCAGCCCCCAGCCATATTCGTTGTTTAACAGGTCCGCCAGGGCGGTTAAAAACGCTTTGTTCCCCTGGGGCGGGTCATAATCACCGATGACGCGGGCAAACTCTGCCGGGTCGTCCAGCAAGCGCTGCATCCGCTCCCGGAAAAAAGCCTGCACTCCGGGAATATGCGCGGGATTGCCGCCGCCCAGCATCAACACCTCCTGCTCACCGGCCATTGCCTCCCCTAAGTCATCCATCAACAGGATAATGCCGGAATGTTCTGAGAAGCGTTGAGCAAATCGGGAAAGCTTCATTTGATTATTATCCACAGACGACGGGCTAGCGACAATCTGTGCCATCTGTGCGCTGTTTCATGATCTGTCCGATCTTTATCAACCGCATAGCCCGTTCCGCCGCGTTGGCGATATATTCCCTTGAATTCGCCAATGCCTCTTCCAGGGACATGTCTCTTGCGACGGCAGCTTCCAGACCATCGACCCCATGGGCAAAGGTCTCGCTGGCGTCATCCGCCAGACTTCCGCCGATGGCGATGACGGGCACGCCGTACTCGCCGGCAAGCCGGGCGATACCCGCCGGCGTCTTGCCGTATGCCGTCTGAAAGTCCACCCTGCCCTCACCGGTGAAAACCAGGTCTGCCGAGCGCAGGTGGGTCTCTATGGAGGTTGCCTTGCTGATGATCTCGATACCGCTGTCAAGCTCCGCGCCGGCAAACACGAGCAGCCCCGCGCCCAGTCCGCCTGCCGCGCCTGCGCCCGGTATATTATCCACGTCAACTCCTGTTTCCCGCTTGATGACCCCGGCCAGGTGTTTCAGGTTTTCATCCAGGGTCTGCACCATGGCTGCATCGGCGCCTTTCTGCGGAGCAAACACATGGGCAGCTCCATTTTTTCCCGACAAGGGATTGTCAACGTCACAGGCGACCTGGAGCCGGGCCCGGCGCAGTTTCGGGTGTACGCCTTTCAGGTCCACAGACTCTATCTTACGCAGCATTGCACCCGCTCCGATTTGCCTGATGACGCGGCCATTGCCGTCACGGAACACCACTCCCAGAGCCTGGGCCATGCCCACGCCGGCATCATTGGTGGCTGAACCGCCAATGCCCAGGATGATTTTCTGCGCGCCCCTGTCGAGGGCGTGGCAGATCAGCTCTCCGGTTCCGAACGAGGTGGTCTTCAACGGGTTCTTACTCTTGCCGCTGACCAGCGCCAAACCGGAAGCCGCAGCCATTTCAATGACCGCGGTGCTGTTATCCGCCAACATCCCGTAGCAGGCCGTGACTCTGCGACCGGCCGGTCCTTTGACCGTACAACATATCAACTGACCACCGACCGCATCGAGCAGCGACTGCACCGTCCCCTCCCCGCCATCGGCCATCGGTATCCTGATACATTCTGCGGCGGGCAGCACCCTCTTGATACCGTTTTCCATGGCTTCGGCAACCTCCAGCGAGGTCAGGCTGCCCTTGAATGAATCAGGCGCAAGAATAATCTTCATAGGGTCTGTTAATGTACTACGTCACTGTATGCCTTGAGCCGGCTTCCGGCAATCCTGCGAAGCCTTATAAACAGCCGCCGCAGGTGGCAAATTCATTCCTAATTCGTAATTCCTAATTC
>JAAXHV010000175.1:4527-11852 GCA_012270695.1 Gammaproteobacteria bacterium
TCGTAATTCCTAATTCGTAATTCTTATGTATCCGGTATGCCACGCGATCCCCAACGGCGATTTCCCGTTTTTGTACCTGCCCGGCATTCAACTCCAGGACGGCCTTCACTTTGCCGTCTGACGGCATCACGCTGGTGGATTCGGGCTGTGCATTCTCAACGATCTTGACGATGTACCCATCCGTATCGATATAGATTATATCAAGCGGGATAAAGGTATTCTTCATCCAGATGTTCAGCTGCTGCGGTTTTTCGTTCAGCAACAACATCCCTTGGTCTGCAGGCAGGGACGACCGGTACATCAGGCCGATAGTTTTCAAGTGCCCGGTATCGGCAACCTCAACCCGGTAACTCAAATTATCATATTTCGTATTGATCGTCAGCGAACCGGACTTGAACCGGGTCTCACCGATACATCCCGCAGCGATGAAAAGCAGCAGCACAAAGCAGCCGCTTCGTCTATTATCTCTGTCAAAACGCACCATCTGAACCAATTCCTAATTCGTAATTCCTAATTCGTAATTCAGCCAATATTCCTGTTATCTTCTTCATTTTTCATTGCCATACTGTATCCGCTGTCCTGTCTGCTCAGGTTGACCGCGTGTTTCTGGCTATAAATATCGTACACTTTTTCCGGCGTAAGACCTGAGCATATCATTGCGGACACCAGAAAATGCAATATGTCGATTAGTTCAACCCGGATATTCTGTATGTCAATCTCATCCTTGCTCCACCACTTCCACAATAATTCTTCATCAAGCTCCAGGATCTCCTCGCGCATTGCCCTGGAATAGTTTGACAACCAGGTATTCGGCAGATCATTCACCTTGAGGGCGCCACCACTGACATCCGCGTAGATGGTATCCATGGTCAGGGGATTGCCCGAGGGATCCTTGAGGTTATTTTTGCTGAAAACGTAATCGTTCAGTTCTGTCTGCATCCTGAAGATGCGTTTCAGCATATCGTTGCCGGCCGGTTTTTCGATACTCATGGTGTGCGTCCTGGTTATATGTTCAACAGCGCGCCATAACGCCGGTGAGTTGAAATGATTTGATTGTTATTGCCATTTTCGTTATCCTCGTACACACTTAATATACTACAACAATCCAGACCTCTGGATTAAGGATATAATCTTGAAAAGAATGTTTGTTGGAAGTCTGCCTCTTGATACGACTGAAGCAGCCTTGACCGAGCTCTTCTCGGAGTACGGAAAAGTCAGGGGTATTCAGCTTGCCACTGATGTTTTTTCCGGTAAATGCAAAGGTTTCGGTTTTGTCGATATGGAAGGACACGAAGCCAGGGCAGCGATTGAAGGACTGAACGGTAAGCTGTATCAGGGCAAGTTCCTGCGCGTCAACTTTCAGGAACCCCGGGGAAAGAAAGGAAAAAAACGCCGCTGATCCACACGTCCGGACACTCCCGCTGATTTATTCCCCCCTGTATATGGGTGGTTAAACGCCAGCCCGGAGAGAAACTGCCTTGAACATGGAAATTGAGCTGATCAGCTTTGACTTGTGCCCGTTCGTGCAACGGTCGGTTATTACCCTGCTGGAAAAGAACATTCCGTTTAAGCGTACCAATATCGACCTGGCGAACAAGCCTGCGTGGTTTTTAGGCATCTCGCCCCTGGGAAAAGTGCCTGTCCTGAGAATTAACGGCAGCATCCTGTTCGAATCGGCAGTCATCAACGAATACCTGGATGAAATCACGCCTCCGTCGATGCACCCGGAAGACCCGTTGCAAAAAGCCGTGAACAGGGCCTGGATCGAATACGCTTCGGAATTATCCAACCTGTCATTCAGGATGCTGATTACGGATGATAAGAACGTCGTGGAACAATGCTTGCAAGCCCTGCGGGACAAATTCGAGTTTCTCGATAAAAATCTCTCGGCTGCCCCCTTTTTCAACGGCGCGGCTTTCTCATTGATCGACGCGGCTTATGCGCCCGTTTTTATCCGAATAGCGTACCTGTTGAAGCAGGCCGTTGATGATGTGGTCCCGCCGGGCTGCAGCCGGGTGCTGGCCTGGAGCGATGCCATCCTGGCCCGGCCTTCAGTACAGGGCAGCATCATCGACCACTTCACCGAACTGGCCACGGAAAGGTTCAAAAAACGCGGCGGAATCCTGCTGCAACGTATTTAACCCGGATATCTCACCGTCGCCTGTCATCGACGGAAATATGTGTTTTACGCCAGGGCGTGCTTTTGCAAAACCAGGCGATAGCATTGCAGGCGGTTGCGCAGGAAGCAGTTAGCCGCTCCCCACAGGTACAGCCGGAAGCGCCGGTAATCGGCCTCACCGAATTTCTTGATGATGGAATCCCGGTTGCTATCGAAACGCTTCGCCCAATGGACAAACGTCAGGTGGTAGCTGTAGCGGTCATCCCATACACCTTTCAGGTCAAACGGCTTTGAGGCCAGTGATTTCAGGAAGTCGTGCAGCACGAAGAAGGAATGGTTGCCCGGATAAATGTGTTGTGTGATGAAGGATGAGAGTTGATATTTCCGGGGTATGGCGCTGGCGTCGAGAAATACGTAACCGCCCGGCTTGAGCAACCGGTCAAAACATCTCAGGACCTCGCTATAGTCGGGTAAGTGCTCCATCACGCCTAATATGGCAATGGCATCGAATTGTTTTTTGGGTTTGTACTCCAGGACGTCCATCAACTTGGTGGTTATCGGCAAATTCTGCCTGGTAGTCAGTTGCTGCATGAACTTGAGGGATTGCTCGGCAATGGTAAGGCCGGTTACCTTTATGCCTTTGCGCGCCGCGTATTCTGCAAACGAACCCCAACCGACTCCGACGTCCAGTACTTCACTGCCGGGAATCATCTTGCATCGTTCGAGAATAAAATCCATTTTCCTGCGTATCGCCACCGAGAGCGGTTCGTCCGCTGATTCGAACACGCCCTGGGTGTAACAGCGGAACTCTTCGTCCAGAAACGCCAGGTAAAACGAATGGTCCCGTTCATAATGACGGCTTATCGCCGATTTGTTGACGGCGACCTGCCCCAGCAACACCGGCGCAATGAAACGCCACAGCCACCTGAACAGGTGACGGTCCTGCAAATACTTGCGCAAGTCATACATCTCAATGATATCGCCTTCTACGTCGAACCAACCGTTGATATAGGCGTTTGCGATAACTCCTTCATCAAAAGAGGCAATGGCGCGCAAACCTTTGGGGTGGGTTATCTTCAGTTTGAAACGCGTCGAACCCGTACCTATCCTGTATTCACTTCCGTCTGGAAGTATTGCATCAAAGCTGACTGCGCTATCCCTGAACCGCCGGGAGATAAATTCCAGCAACCGGGGTTGTTTGCGCTGTTTGGATTTTATTTTATTGCCGTCGGCCATGCGCGCATCTTCCAGAACACCTTGTGGCTCGTCAGTACGATCATTTAGAATAGACACCATAGTTCATCACACCTCTATTGCCCAATAGTAAATTATCACTTATTCAGTTTACACGCAAAGGTATAAGACAATCGGATTAAACGGGCTTTTATACGTTTTCCCTCCTTCATGAACAACCACCAGGACAACATCAACCCGGATGAGGTCGATAAATTCAACCAGCTGGCCCGTGACTGGTGGGATAGAAGCGGTCCGTTGCAAACCTTGCACGACATTAATCCAATCAGACTTAACTATATCACAGACAGTGTATTGCTCTACGGCAGGCGCGTGCTTGACGTTGGCTGTGGAGGCGGCATTCTGACCGAGGCCCTGGCGCGCCGGGGCGCAAGAGTTCAGGGACTCGACGCCAGCGATGCCGTTATCCGGGTCGCCAGACAGCACGCACGGGAAAACAGCCTGGAGATAGAATATATCGCCGGCACGCTGGAAGATTTCGCCGCAGAAAATTCGAACTGTTATGACGTGCTCACCTGCATGGAATTACTCGAACACGTGCCGGCCCCGGAAGCGCTACTGCAGACCTGTGCCCGGCTGTTAAGACCTGGCGGCGATTTGATCCTGGCCACCATCAACCGTAACATCAAGTCCTATCTCAGCGCCATTATCGGCGCCGAACGGCTGTTCGGCCTGCTGCCCAAAGGGACCCACGACTATGCCGGATTTATCCGCCCGTCGGAACTGGACCGCTGGCTGCGCAAAGCGAGTTTCAAGGTCCTGGACATCAGGGGAATGCTCTACCTTCCGGGCCTCAGATACTGCGCCCTGACCAACGATCCCGGTGTCAACTACCTGCTCCATGCACAGCTTAGTTCCTGAAAGATTACTGCGCCTTAATCAACTTATAATTGACAGAGAACTGAGCAAATGAACGGCAATGTCAGCTGTGTCCTGTTCGATCTGGACGGTACCCTGGTGGACACCGCTCCCGACCTGGCATACGCGCTGAACCGGACCCTCATCAATCATGGCAGAGAACCGTTGCCGTTCGAGGTGATCCGTCCAAGCGTATCACTCGGGGGGGTGGCAATGGTGAAGCTGGGGTTCAACCTGGACGAAACCGATCCGGAATTTACCCCGTTGCGCAATGAATTCCTGGCAATATACCGGGACAATCTCTCTCTCCACAGCAGCCTGTTTCCGGGAATGGAGCAGGTGCTGGCCAGGCTGGAAGACATGAATGCCTCCTGGGGTATCGTCACCAACAAGCCCGCCTGGCTCACAAACCCGCTCATGCAGGCGCTGCAACTGGACACGCGTACCGATTGTATTGTCTCCGGCGACACACTGGAACAGCGCAAACCGCACCCCGCGCCGTTGCTCCATGCCTGTGAAGTGTTGCGCTGTATGCCTGAAGAAACCCTGTACGTGGGTGATGCCCGGCGTGATATCGAAGCGGGGACCAATGCCGGGATGATGACCCTGGTTGCCGCATACGGATACATAGACACGGCTGAAAACCCGCAAAACTGGGGGGCCGACGGACTGATAGACAGTCCCGAAGAAATATTGTCCTGGGTCCAGGCCGGCGGCAAATGACGCCGGAAGAATATTGCCGCAACAAAGCCGCTCCTGCCGGTTCCAACCTGTATTACTCAACCTTGTATCACGATGCGCACTGCAAGCGGAAACTGCACGCCCTGTTTGCCTTTTATCATGAACTCAGCGAGGTAGTCTGCGGGTCATCGGACCCCGGCGCGGCAAGAGTGACCCTGTACTGGTGGTTTGAAGAGGTCGGCAGGCTGTTTTCCGGCGCGGCAAGACACCCCGTCTCCCAGGAATTGTCTCAACTCAATACCGGGGATCATCTCTCTCAACAGGATCTGATGGCCTGCATTGCGGCGATGGCGCAGTTTCTCGACGCGCCGGAGAGCGGCCCTTACCGCGACTGGCTGGAACGACACAGCAACGCTTCGGGGTATATCTGGAAAGCGGCGGGCAGAGCTTGTGGCTGCTCAAACCAGGACAAACTGGCCACCCTGACCCGCGCGGGCTGCTGTTACGGCGCATTTGAACTATTACATCACGTCAGACACTTCGCCAGACTCGGCCTTGACATATTCCCGTCAGAACTGATGACCAGCCATGACCTCAACCTGGAAACAATCATCCAACCGGAGTACGGCGAAGCCGGAACAGGGTTCTTCGCCGAGCTGTTTGGACGACTTCATAACGATATAGAAACCTGCCTTACAGGGTTGCAGGGCAAAGACACCGGCAATCTCTTATTCTCCCAGACCTTGCTGAAAATACTGAGCGCCCTGTGCCGGGAATATCAATCCAGCTCCGAGCAAATCACCCACACGCGTATTTCCTTAACCCCGATCAGGAAACTCTGGATTGCCTGGCGAACTGCTCGCAGATTACGTAAGTGAAACTTCTCTTTGACGAAAATCTCTCACCCCGTCTTGACAGATTTCTTTCGGCCATGTTTCCTGTGTCAGCCCATGTCCGCGAGGTCAGGTTGGCGCGAATGCCATAACCTCCTGCGTGAGTCGACCAAATGAATCCCTTTCCTCTTGGCTTAACGAGGCCAGCGCAGCCTTACCCGTAACCGTCTCAGGGTCTGTTTGTCCAGGTTGTCATGGGTCAGGACGCAGGGATAGACCTTCCCGCCGGGGTCCTTGAAGCAAAGGGCCACGATGTGTGGGTGCACTAACGCGGCCGGCAATAATTTCAGGTCGACGGCTTTGTGGTTATCCCGCAGTAACTGCCACTGGTCGTGTCTGTCCAGCTTGAAACAGATGTCGTCCTGAGAGACAAATCGCTTTATGTAAAAACCGTAATGAACCAAGACGCAGGTTCCGATAAACCCTGTGGCAGTGATTGGAATATCCGTCATGAACAGGCAAAAAATTGCCCCGATATGCACCAGGGTATTAAACATACCCACTCTGACTGAGGGCCGGTAATAAACGAAAATCGGCAGATCCAGTGGAGATTCCATGCCGGTTATGCCTGGCGGTCCTTTCTCTTGCATTCCGTTTTGATTGTTTGCAGACTCCATTTCTTTCCTGCCGGGAAACTCACACTAGCGTGCGGTAGTCCGAATATAACAGGATAGTGAAGATTTTGTTAACATTAGTCAATGATCGAAAAAGAAACAACGAAACAGCCAAGCCGCCTGCAACAAGACAGTCCGGCAAAAAATACAAAAGACAATGCCGCCAAGGAAATCGGCGGCCCCAAAGGACCGGAGCCCACCCGCTACGGAGACTGGGAGCGAAAAGGCCGTTGCGTGGATTTTTAGACGCAAATGAATGTCCTTAGTGTTCCTGGGGCAAGCGCTTTACAAATGACAGGCCGGCTGATTACTGCGTTATTACTGGTAGTTGCGCATATTCCGGTTCTTGCCGCTGACCGGACTCTGACCCTGGCCGCCTGGAATATTGAACACCTGGCGGCTGATGACGGGAAGGGCTGTCGGCCGCGAGCTGCCGCGGAGTATGAAGCGATCAAGCGTTATCTGAAACGGGCGGGGGCGGATATCATTGCATTTCAGGAAGTGGAGAACCTGCGTGCGGCGAGAAAGGTGTTCCCGGCTTCAGACTATGACGTTCATATTTCGGAACGGCCGACACGGAAATTTCCTGAATGCTACGGCATGTCTGAGAACCGGCTGATGCAACGCACGGGATTTGCCGTTCGCAAAGATCTTACCGCGCGCCTGGGGATAAAAGCGGTTCGGCAACCCGACGTCAAGGACCTACAGGGCGCTCACGATGCCGGCCGCTGGGGCGTGTACCTCATCCTGGAGCGGGTTGGCCCTGGAAGCGCCGGTTCAATGCTTATGCTGCCTGCGTTACACCTACTTTCCATACATCTCAAATCAAGATGCACGTACCAGGCTGTAACAGGTAAAAAAACCAGGCGGGACTGCGCCCTACTCTATGGACAGGTGAATGCGTTA
>JAAXHV010000176.1 GCA_012270695.1 Gammaproteobacteria bacterium
TGCCCCCTCATGGAATGAGGCGGTAGTAGTGACCGTCAGGATTTTCCAACGGCTCCAGGGTTCTTCCCAGACTGATGGTTTGTACTACAACCGGTTCCCCGCCATGGGCCGTCAATGCCAGTTTAACCTCCCCGGTCCGCACTTCCATGACATGGACTTCGCTGATCGAACTCAAGGAGTTCAGGTAGCCGATCAGACGTGCATAGTGTTCGACAGAATTAACGCCAGCGACTGTTATTTCAATGTCGCCCAACAGGGTGTAGCTGCTTGTTCGGACAAATTCGGCGCCCAGGATATCGACAAAACCGTTAAAACCCTCTTCCAGGGCGACTTCCAGCAGGTCGGTTTCAGTTGTCCATTCATGGCTCAGCCCGTCACCCCCGTAACTTCTCCACCTGCCTTCCCATATACCGGGAACGGGGGATCTCACGCTTGCCGTGAGGATTATGTCAGCGTTGTACCTGCCGGATGCGGCCATAATCGGCTCCTGAAAACCGAGCCATACGTCGCCGGGTTGTATTTGTGTCTTATCATTGAGGTCCTGCAGCGGAAACAGGATAGGGACGCCGCGCTGTTGCGCAAGATCGTGCACAAGTTGCAATAATTCCGGTGCGCTCTCCGCCTCGGCAAACAGTCTCCGGTTCGCCCGCTCCAGCGCCAGCCAGATCAGAATGGATGGCCGTTCCTTATCCCAGACCGGTATCCCCGATTCGCGCAACGATTTATTCAAGTTTTCTTCATCGAATTTAACGGCAAGACGCCATTTATTCGGGGGCGGCAATCCGGTCGAGGCTGGCATTTCCACTTGAATTTCCCGGTAACGGTATTGTTGAACAAATTTATCTGCCTGACCCAGGATCGACTGTAGTTCAGGGTTGGCCGACACGTTACGCCCACCTGTCAGCTTTACCAGTACCCTGCCCAGACATGCCTGGATTGCAGCCGTTCTGCCTTCATTCGATTGATCAGCGACGATGGTCTCCGCTTCGTACAGACCCGACACCTTGATTGCGTGGCCCGGCAACGGGCCTAAGCAGCACAGACAGCAAAAAATCCGCAATGCTTTTTTCATACCTTCAAGCTGTATAAGATCTGGAACTGTATCAACCATCACATTATAGTATCGTACTTCATGTCCGAATATCATCGTATCTATGAAGCATTCCGACTATGAAGCCGCCGGGGTCAGTATCGACCGGGGAAACGAACTGGTAGCCAATATTAAATCCCTGGCGCGAGCTACGCATCGCCCTGGGGTATTGGCCGAATTGGGCGGTTTCGGCGCGCTATTTGACCTTTCCGCGACAAATTATCGCCGACCTGTGCTGGTTTCCGGCGCCGATGGCGTAGGGACAAAAATCAAACTGGCGATAGAACTCGGCAGACATGACACCATTGGTATCGACCTGGTTGCCATGTGCGTTAACGATATCCTGGTGCAGGGCGCCGAACCCCTGTTCTTTCTCGATTATTTTGCCTGTTCCAGGCTGGATGTTGCTACGGCGACGGACGTCGTGAAGGGCATTGCCCGGGGTTGCCAACTCTCCGGCTGTGCCTTGATTGGAGGTGAAACCGCGGAAATGCCGGGGATGTACCAACCCGGTGAATACGACCTAGCCGGTTTTTGCGTAGGTGTGGCAGAAAAAGATGAAATCATCACCGGTAAAGAAGTAACACAGGGGGATATCCTGATTGCCCTTCCCTCCAGCGGACCACACGCAAACGGCTTTTCCCTGATCCGTAAAATTCTGGCCGACTCCGGGACTTCTTTGACCGACAAGCTGGATGGTATCCCGTTCTCGGAATTATTGCTGGAACCGACGCGTATTTACAAGAACGTCATCTCCGCATTGTTGCCGGAGGTAAACCTGAAGGCGATTGCACATATTACAGGCGGAGGCTTGACCGAAAACATACCCCGGGTCCTTCCCGAACACGTTCGCGCTGAAATCGACCTGGACAGCTGGCGCTGGCCTGACATATTCCATTGGCTGCAGAAAACAGGCAAGGTCGAAGCCAAGGAAATGTATCGGACTTTTAACTGCGGTATCGGTATGGTGCTGGTAGTGGGTCCTGGTGAGGCGGAAAAAACCCTCGGATTATTACGGGCAACAGGCGAACCGGCGTGGCGTCTCGGCACAATCCGGGAGCATGATGGCAAAGCCGGGCGGGTCAGCCCGGATATCTCACCAATCGACCCGGTGCTCGCGTAGGATTTTTGACGTGCGCGCTACCTGTTTTCTACCGGGACGAACTCCACCTTATCTTCCGGCCCGGTGTAGTTGGCGCTGGGCCGTATTATTTTTCCATCCTGCCGCTGTTCAATTATATGCGCGGCCCAGCCAGTGACTCGCGACATAACGAATATCGGCGTAAACATAGGGGTGGGAATGCCCATCATGTGATAGGACACCGCGGAGAACCAGTCCAGGTTCGGGAACATCTTCTTGACTTCCCACATCACGGTCTCCAATCTTTCGGCGATGTTGAACAGGTTCATATCCCCGTTATCAACGGAGAGCCTTTTGGCGACACGTTTTATGACTTCGTTGCGGGGGTCGGCGATGGTATAAACAGGATGGCCGAACCCGATCACGATCTCTTTCCGGTCGAGGCGTTCCCGGATGTCTGCTTCGGCCTCATCCGGCGAGGTATAGCGTTGCTGGATTTCCATAGCCACTTCATTGGCGCCGCCGTGCCTGGGGCCGCGCAGCGCGCCGATGGCGCCGGTAACGGCCGAATAAATATCCGACCCCGTTCCAGCGATGACCCGGCCGGCGAAGGTCGAGGCGTTGAACTCATGTTCGGCATACAGGATCAGGGAGGTGTGCATGGCCCGTACCCACAACTCGGAGGGAGGTTCGCCGTGCAGCATGTGCAGGAAGTGGCCGCCGATGGAATCATCTCCGGTATTCTCGTCAATGCGCTTGCCGTGCTGGCTGAAGTGGTGCCAGTATGCCAGCATGGAAGGAAATGCAGCCAATAACCGGTCCGCTATTTCCCGTGCTTCAGTTGCCGTATGCCCAACGGATTCCGACGCGACAGCGCCCAGGAGTGAGCAGCCGGTCCTGAGAACATCCATCGGCGCGGCAGTCGCAGGCAACAACTCCATCCCGGCCTTGACCAGGTCCGGCAGCCTCCTCAAACCGGCCAGTTTCATCTTGTAGCTATCCAGTTCCGTCAGGGTGGGCAGCCGCTCATGCAGCAACAAATGTGCGATCTCTTCAAATTCACAGGTCTCGGCAATATCCAGGATATCGTAGCCGCGATAGGACAGGTCATTACCGCTGCGTCCCACCGTGCATAAGGCGGTATTTCCGGCCGGCACGCCGGACAGGGAGACTGATTTCTTGGGTTTGAAACTGCTGCCTGCCGCACTCATTCCGGCGTGTCCTGGAGAAACAAGGCATCCACTTTCCGTTCGTATTCGTGGTAGCCCAACAGGTCGTACAGGTCTTCCCGCGTCTGCATGGAGTCAATGACACTGCGCTGGTGGCCGTCAGCCAGGACAGCCTGGTAGAACTTCATGGCAGCCTTGTTCATCGCCCGGTAAGCGCCGCAACAGTACAACACTATGTCAACGCCTGCCTCGCCCAACTCCTGCGTCGAGAACAGGGGAGTTTTGCCAAATTCGGTGACGTTTGCCAGGAACGGCGCCGGGATTTGTGCGCGTAAGGTGCGGTACTGGTCCAGGGTTGTTACCGCCTCCGGGAAGATCATATCGGCGCCGGCTTCAATACAGGCATTGGCCCGTTCTATCACGGCCTGCAGACCCTCTACCGCCAGGGCGTCGGTCCTCGCCATGATGACAAAACCGTCGTCGTAACGGGCATCCACCGCGGCCTTGATGCGGTCCACCATCTCTTCCTGGGAGACGATGGCCTTGTTGGGCCGGTGTCCGCAACGCTTTTCCGCCACCTGATCTTCGATATGCATGGCCGCGGCGCCGGCTTTTGCCAGGCTTCGGGTTGTCCGGGCAATATTGAAGGCGCTGCCAAAACCCGTATCCGCGTCCACCAGCAGCGGCAGTTCACAGGCGTCCGTAATACGCCGTATATCCGTCAGCAGGTCCTCCAGGGTACTGATCCCCAGGTCGGGTATGCCAAGGGAATTGGCAGCCAGTCCGCCCCCGGACAGGTAAATCGCCTTATGCCCCGCCCGTTCCGCCATGCGCGCGGCGAGGGCAGTAATCGTGCCGACCACCTGCAACGGCTTGTTATCTGTAACAGCTTGTCGAAATTTATTTGCCGAATTCATATCACAAATACTTCCAGAGGATGAAGTCTATTCGGTTCTGGCTTCTTCTTCAATTTTGTATCCATATCTCCTTTCCCATTTTTTTCAAATACGCGAGTACCCTTTCCAGTTAATATTGACATGTTCAGCGGGTCGGGAAGCGGTTGAGCGCCAGGCGCGCCGCGCAGGGAATGGCGCGCCATTCCCTGCGGACTGCGCCTTGTCTTGGCGCCGCTGTGTCGCTCTGAACATGTCAATATTAACTGGAAAGGGTACTAGGGTGAATTATGGAGACAATTGATATCAAAAGCTATGTGTTAGTATGATCTGTCGGAATATTGATTTGGAGTAGACATGTCAGGTTTATATTCGGGAGATTACCCCGCGCTGCGATTGCGCCGGATGCGGGAGCATGATTTCACCCGGCGTCTGATGCGGGAGACGACGCTCACGGTTGCTGATCTTATCTGTCCTGTTTTCGTCATTGAGGGTAGCAGGCAACGCCAACCGGTCCCTGCCATGCCGGGCATTGAACGGCTCAGCATTGACCTGCTTGTCGAAGAGGCTGACGCGATCGCGGAGCTCGGGATCCCCGCTGTTGCCCTGTTTCCCGTGACCCCGGAACAGAAAAAAACCGAAGATGGCAGAGAAGCCTGGAACCCGAACGGGTTGGTGCAGGTTGCGGCAAGAGAACTCAAGGCTGCTGTGCCCGAACTGGGCGTCATCGCTGATGTAGCCTTGGATCCGTTTACCAGTCATGGCCATGACGGACTGCTCGATGAAAATGGTTACGTGGTTAACGACGCCACCATCGATGTCCTGGTACGGCAGGCATTATCAGAGGCTGAGGCCGGGATCGATATCGTTGCGCCTTCCGATATGATGGACGGTCGCATCGGCGCCATCCGCAAGGCACTTGACGAAGCCGGCCATATCAATACCCGCATACTTGCCTACTCGGCAAAATACGCCTCCGGGTTTTACGGCCCGTTCCGGGACGCCGTGGGCTCGTCGGCAAACCTGGGGAAAGGCGGTAAGCAGACCTACCAGATGGACCCGGCCAATTCCGACGAGGCGTTACGGGAAGTCGCGCTGGATATCAGGGAAGGCGCGGACATGGTCATGGTCAAGCCCGGCCTGCCCTACCTGGACATCATCCAGCGGGTAAAAACCGAATTCGGCATGCCTACCTTTGCCTATAACGTCAGCGGCGAATACTCTATGATCAAAGCTGCCGCAGAACAGGGTTGGCTTGATGAGAAAACCGTAGTGCTGGAAACCTTATCATCCTTCAAACGAGCGGGCGCGGACGGGATATTGACTTATTTTGCCAGACAGGCAGCCGAGTGGCTGTAGTTATTTTTTTCTATCGTTTTGTTAAAACAGTTCGTCCAGAAAGTTCAGTAGAGTTTGCCAGGAGCGTTTGTCGGCATTCTTGTTGTAGATCGCACCCAGGACGGGGTCGTTCGCCGCCGGATTGGTAAAGGCGTGCAAGGTATTGCCGTAGACGTGTATCTGCCAGTCTGCGCCCGCTTCCGTCAGCTCTTTCTCAAGCGCAACCACTGCGTCGACGGGCACCATGGGATCGTCATGTCCGTGTAACGCCAGCACTTTAGCCTTTATTTTAGTACCTGCCGTGTTACCCGGCGCGCCGAATAAACCGTGGAAACTGGCTACGCCCTTGATGTCCGTGCCGATACGTGCCAGGTCCAGGACACACAGGCCGCCGAAACAGAAACCGATGGCGGCTATCCGATCATTATCCACTTCAGGCAAGGATTTCAGGGTTTCAAGCGCCGTCGTCGAACGCGATTGCAACAAGGCCCGATCGTCCAGGAAAGGCTGCATCAAACCGGCGTTCTCTTCCACACTATTGCCCAATACCCCCTTGCCGTAAAGGTCTGCGGCGAAACCCACGTAGCCCAACTCAGCCAGCGCGCGGGCTTTGTCACATTCAAATTCACTGCGTCCGGCCCAGGCATGTACAACCATGACTGCTGGCCTTGCCCCATCTTCTGTATCATCACAGGCGAGGAAGCCCTCCAGGCTAGCCCCCGCGTGCTCATATTCAACCAGTCGTTCTTGGATCATGTGTCAGTCTCCAGTTATCGTATTGATTATCAACGTGTTGCAAACACCGAATTTAACGTCCAGCGGCAACGTTTCCAGACTAATTTTTCCAGTTTACCGTATACAGGTTTATCGCCATAGGATTTAGCAAATGTTTGTAAGGCGCCACCTGCTACTTCCGGCAAAGTGTTTGCCAATTCCTCAAGGCGACCAAGATCGTTCAGACTCCAAAATCAATCAAAATTTAACCTTTTCGTAATAAATTGAAGTTATACTTCCAGATTCAGTGATTTGATCTTCCTGGTCAGGGTGTTCCGGCCCCAGCCCAGCAGTCTGGCGGCCTCATTACGGCGTCCTCCGGATTGTTGCAGGGCCTCTTCAATCAGGATTCGTTCGAACTCGGGGAGAATATTGCCCAGTAAGCCGGTTTTGCCCTTGATCAGGTTCGTTTTGACCCAGTGGCGCAA
>JAAXHV010000177.1 GCA_012270695.1 Gammaproteobacteria bacterium
ATCGTCGGCAACCTGTTGCAAAGTCTCTCGCAGGACCGGCAGGTACTGTGCGTAACCCACCTGCCGCAGGTTGCCTCACAGGGGGACAACCACTTCAGGGTAACAAAATCCTTCGATAATAAAACGACGGAAACCCGTGTTGATGAACTGAACGACGACCAACGGGTGGAAGAGATCGCCCGCATGCTGGGCGGCATCAAAATTTCGCAACAGTCCCGCGACCATGCCCGGGAGATGCTGGCTTCGTCGGTAGGTTAAGGAACCTCTGATAAAGTCAGAGGTTCCTTAAAACTCTATTCCCTTCTGCGCCTTGACACCCTGGTTGAAGGCATGGCGGACTTCCCGGACTTCACTGATGGTATCGGCGATTTCGAGTAATTCCGGTATCGCGTCCCTGCCCGTGACGATGGCGTTCTGCTGTTCCGGCCGGGCAAGCAGGACCTCGCAAACATCAGCTACTGACAGGTAACCATACTTGAACATATAAGTTATCTCATCCAGGATTACAATGTCATAAGCAGGGTCCCGGAACAATGGAACTGCCTTGCTCCAGACTGCCTCGGCGGCGGCGATATCCTTCTCCCGGTCCTGGGTGTCCCAGGTAAATCCCGTTCCCATGACCAGGTGTTTCACGCCCAGTTGTCTGAAAATAGCCTGTTCCCCGGTCTTCCATTTGCCCTTGATGAATTGCACCACGGCGCCTTTTTTGCCATGGCCCAGGCTCCTCGCCAGGGTGCCGAACGCGGAACTGCTTTTACCCTTGCCGTTGCCGTACAGGTAGATAATGACCCCGCGCCGCGTCTTCGCGTCCGCAATTTTGGCGCGCACCTGACGTTGCTGCTCCTGCATCTTCTGCTTGTGCTCTTCAACACTCATGGTTTTTTCGGACATTCCTCTACCTCTCCGCCTCGCAGTTGATGATATAACGCCAGAGAATAATTTCAACAATCCGGAGCGATCGGCGCATCACCTGTTGAGAAATGCGGGAGGGCCCATTATCCGCCTTCCGTCCCCTGCCCCCTGTCCTCAGAATCATCGGCTTCGATAATGGAACGACAGGAAAAAGTTCCGATCGAAGGAGTTATAGGTGTTGATGGTCTGGTACTCCTCATCGAACAGGTTGGCGAGTTTGGCACGCAACGTCAGGTGTTTATTGAGTCTGTACTCTCCTGTCAAATCCACCGTAGCGAAACCACCGACCTTGATCGTGTTGTCGGCATTATCGAAGCGCTCCCCTTCGGCAAGCAGACGACCGCCGACCGTGAACCTGCCCAGGTCCCGCCTCAGATCGAAGGATAGCCGCTTCTTGGCCCGGCGCGGCAGGCGATTGCCTGAGGTTTCATTCTCCGGGTCCAGGTATTCCATGGCCAACATGGCATTCCAGCCACCCCACTGAACGGAAAGCTCGCCTTCCACGCCGCTGACTTGCGCCTCGGTTACGTTTTCCGGCGCGCAATTAAAAAACTGATCGCAGACAGTAGCGATGAGATCCTCCGCGTCGATACGATACGCCCGGATACTCCAGCCGAAGCGTTCATGTTGACTCGCCAGACCCATCTCCCAGGCTTCAGCGGTTTCCGGCCTCAGCTCCGGGTTGCCGAAGAAGGGAAAAAACAACTCATTAAAAGTAGGCGTCTTGTAGGCCGTGCCGTACGAAGCATACAAACGCACTGCATCATGCCAGATGTAACTCCAACCAACTCCGCCTGTTGTTTCACCGCCGAACACCTCGTCATCATCCCAGCGCACCGAGGCAAGCAACTGGTGACCGTGAAAGTTTATGCCATACTGTCCGAATATGCCGGTATTGTCCCTGCTGCTCCGTACATAGTCAGTTGAGCTGCCCACCTTGTCTTCCCGGTAGTCCACACCAAAGGTCAACAGGTGCGCCTCGAACAGCGAGACGTCATTTTGCCAGGACAACTGCCGGCGCCGGGTATCGAAACGCGAGGAGAAATCGCCCGACGGAGCGTAGTTATCCGCTTCATCACGGGCCTCGCTCAAACGTAAAGACGTGGTCCAGTCCCCGACAGGGTTGAATGCCAGTGATCCTCCCACTACCTGCTGCAGGAAATCGGTCTCGTCCTGGAAGTTGCCGTCGAACTGGGTCGTTCCTTCCGCTCTCATGATGAAGGCTTCAATTCTGCCGCTATCGCTGAAATCATAGCCCCCGCGGAACTGCATGGAAATATTGTCGTAGCCGTCCTTATCCGGCTGGTCGACACCGAAGGGACCGGGAGTGGGCCGTCTCGTATCGATCCCGCGGGAATCAAACCAGGAAACCGCCGCACTGTAGTCTAAATCCCTGTATTCGCCGCTGACGCCGCCGGTCACCTCGAAGGTATCAAAAGAACCGCCACGGGCATCCAGGCTGAAACGCGGCTTCCCACCCGAACCCCTGCGGGTGAATATGTGAATGACCCCGCCCAGGGCCTCCGACCCCCACAGGCTGGAACGCGGCCCGCGTACGATCTCGATGCGCTCTATCAGGGCCGGCTGCAAATGCTCAAAAGTGGCAATACCCAAGGCTGCCGAACCGATCCTGACGCTATCGACCAATACCAATACGTGTTGGCTTTCGGTGCCGCGTAGTCGAATTCCTGTGGTTTTGCCGTAACCACCGCTGACAGTGACGTCTATACCTGCGACGCCTTGCAGTAATTCCGGCAGGGAATTCACCTGCAGTTCTTCGATATCCTGCCGATTAATCACCGTCACGGCAGCAGGCAACCTGTCAGCTTCGATAGGGACACGCGTCCCAGTGACGATGATCTCTTCATAGGTCGCAGCCTGAATAACAGGCGCATACAGACCGGCGCCGGCAAGCAGCGCGCAGACAAACGCATTTTTCATTTCTTCACTCCCGTAGAATATCGCGTGAACGAATTCAGATAGCAGCAAAGAGGGGAAACGGAGCAGAACAAATGCCCTATGCCGCCCTCCGCAACATGTCATTAACGTACCGGGAACGAAACCCGGACCGGCGTATCCAGGCCGGTCTCCGGACTGACAGCGCTGACTGTCGCCAGTCAACGTCCCGAACCCTTCCCATGCCAGGCACAGTGGTAACGTCCGGGACCAGGCTGATCACCGTTGCGGGGGCAGTGCTGGAATCACTCGCGAGAATTCACCAGACTTCCCGTTAACCCAGCCGGCGCATAAATCCGCCGGCTGGAAACCTGAATACAAGGACGAATGGTAAACGCTATCCTAGGCAAATTCAACAGAAATGATAACAAACTATTCCACAGGCCCTCTCCGCCTGCTTGCGGAAAGGCAGGCGGGAATCCAGCCTCCAATGGCCCGTAGAGCAACTGGTTTTTCCGTCATTCCCGCGCGCCAGACCGTGCGGGAACTTTGTGAAGAAAGAAGATGAGATATCCGGGTTGGTTGACAACGATGCTTGCACGCGATAGCATTGCCATCAATAATTTTTTTATGCTTCAGGGGTGATATGGCTAGTCTGAGTGTGAGAAAACTTGATGACGATACGATAAAGCAATTGCGGATTCGCGCCGCACAGCATGGCGTCTCAATGGAAGAGGAAGTCCGGCAAATTATAAAGCTGGCGGTGTCGACACCGGAACGACTTGGTGATTTGGCTGTCCGCCTTTTTGCTCCTGCCTACGGTGGAACGGAACTTGAATTACCCAAGCGAAAAATAACTGAGCCAATGGAATTTTCAGAGTGATTATCCTGGATACCAACGTTCTCGCGGAATTTATGACCTCTCCCCCTTCAGATGCCGTTGTAGACTGGTTGAATGTACAGAATACCATGTCACTTTATGTAACATCAATTTCAATAGCGGAGATTTGTTACGGGTTACAGGTTATGCCAGAGGGTAAACGCCGGCGACTGCTTGAAGATCGATTTGAACAATTCATAGCAAGGGCATTTGCATCCCGTTTATTAAATTTTGATGAAACCGCGGCGAGGATTTACGGCGAAATAAAAGCATATCGAAAGAAAATCGGTCGGCCATTGAGCGATTTTGATGGCCAAATCGCAGCAATTGCTCGTACTCATGGCTTCTCCCTTGCTACTCGAAACGTTACGGACTTTGAACATTGTCTGATTGAACTCATCAACCCGTTTAGCCTCCCTCGGTGACAAGCTACGGTGAGCGGTGCGGGTTAGCCGAGACTACCGATTGTTATGAGAATTCTGTGGTTGTTCAGCATATTATGCCTGCCGTATTACGCGCACGGCGCCGGGACGTTAACGGTAGTCGACGATATCGGCCGGACGGTACAGTTGGATAAACCGGCCTCAAGGATTATCAGCCTGGCGCCGCACATCACTGAGAACCTGTTTGCCGCAGGCATCGGGCACCTGGTCGTGGGAGCGGTCAATTACAGCGATTATCCCGCCGAGGCCCGCAGGATTCCGCCTGTGGGAGGGTATGACAACTTCGATACCGAACTGATCCTGGCCATGCAGCCCGATCTCGTGATTGCCTGGAAAGAGGGGAATCAATTCCACCAGGTGGAGAGGTTAATGGAACTGGGGCTCACTGTATTCGTAAATGAACCGCAACAACTTGAAGACGTAGCCGCGGATATCACCAGGTTCGGTATTCTCGGCGGCCGGGAAAACGAAGCCAGAGCTGCCACACAGGATTATACTGCCGGGCTTTCCCGATTACGGGACGAGTACTCAGGACTGGAAAAAGTATCCGTTTTCTACCAGGTGTGGCCCAACCCGTTGATAACCGTAACAGACAAACAGATCATCGGCAAAGTTATTCGTCTATGCGGAGGCATCAATATATTCGCGGAGCTGAACACGCCAACGCCGCAGGTAGGCAAGGAAGCAGTGCTGACAAAAAACCCGGACACCATCATCGTCAGCGGCATGAACGAGGCAAGACCGGACTGGCTGGATGACTGGAAACAATGGTCTTTTCTCAAAGCTGTAAGGCACGGCAACCTGTTTTTCATCGAGCCTGACATCATCCAGCGCCATACTACCCGGATCTTGCTGGGGTCCCGGAAGTTATGTGAAGTCCTGGAACAGGCGAGAAGGAATCGGCTCAATCTGCTTTAGGTTTCACGTAAAGCACCAGGCTGTGATCATGTAGTTCGTAACCGTGGTCTTCCGCTATCTCCTGTTGCAGTTTTTCGATTTTCTCATTTTCGAATTCGATGACTGTACCGGTCTTGATACATACCATATGGTCGTGGTGCTTGCCGCGATCCAGTTCAAACACGGAATGGCCTGAATCGAAATGATGACGAATTACCAGTCCGGCGGCCTCGAACTGCGTAAGTACCCGGTAGACAGTGGCCAGGCCCACGTCTTCACCGGCATCAAGCAAGGCTTTGTAGACATCTTCAGCACTCACGTGCTTTGTCGCTGACACCTCCATGATTTCCAATATCCGGATGCGCGGCAGCGTCGCCTTCAAACCCGCTTCTTTAAGAGACCTACTGTCCATGGGATATTTCCTCCCTCTGTCGTTGATTTTGGCGGCACATACCTGTACCGTAGGAAGCTCTGGATAATTCAGAGTTTCTTGAATCTGTTAACACTTTCAGGGTTAAGTATACTGCATGTTGGCAAAAATTTCGTAAATTATGAACCGGCCGCTCCTGACTTCGTTAATCTTATGAAAGGAAACGGGATAAGACATTTATCAGTATCACTTGCGTTATTCCTCGCGGCGTGCACCCATGAGGGAACCTTTAAGCTACCCGGGGTGTACCGTATCGACATACAGCAAGGCAGTATTGTCGATAATGAAATGCTCTCCAGGCTGAAGCCTGGCATGGATAAAAACCAGGTGCAATTCATCTTGGGGACACCCTCGCTAGTCGATCCTTTTCATACGAATCGGTGGGAGTACATCTATACCTTTTCGAAAGGCGGCCGCCAGCGGAAACAGCGCCATCTCACGCTGCATTTCGAGGACGATAAACTCGCTTATATAGATGGTGACGTCGTGCCCGGGCTTGAAAGACCGGAGCAGATAACGAACAAACCCACAAAGATGGTTGACGTCCCTTTAAGGAAATACAAGAAGCGGGGCTTTTTCGGCAAATTGTTTGACAAGTTACCGTTTACCGGCGACGGCGCAGAACCTGAAGTACAGGAAAAAACGCAAGACCAGGAAACTGCCAAACCTGACACACAAGTTGATGGCGGCCTGTCAGAGCCTTGATGAACGCGCAGGATTTTGTGAGGTGGGGGTAAGTGGCGCACAGGTCGTCAGATACTCCTGCGCAAGCGGATTTTCACAATAAAACATCACGCGGGGAAATAATACTTCCTGCCTTCGCTCGGTATTTCGTGGATGGGATGCCGGTACAGGTTTTCGAGGTTGGCCTTGTTTATAACCGTTGTAACCTCTCCGCATAGCATCTGTTCCGTGCCCGGCATCAGGATTGCGTGACTGCAATAACGACTGATCAGGTTTACGTCGTGCAGCACCATCAACAAGGCTCCATTCTTCTCTCTGACACGCTGCCCTATCAGGTCGAGGACTTGAATCTGATGATGGAAATCAAGATGGTTGGTCGGTTCATCCAGCAGCCAAAGTCCGGGGTCCTGTAAAAACAAAGTGGCAATAGCCAGGCGGCGCCGTTCTCCACCCGACAGGGTATCCACTTGTCGCTCCTGCATCGACGTCAGCTTCAATTGCTCCAACGCCATGTCTGCCAGGATAACGTCTTCGCGCTGTCCCGGCGGCCAGAATGATTGATAGGGATATCTCCCCGCCAATACGGTTTCCTTCACCGTGGACGGAAACGTATCATGGCTATCCTGGAACAATACGCCGACCTTACGGGCCAGATGCAGGCGTTTGTAATTCTGCAGGTCAATATCATCCAGCATGATCCGCCCGCTGACCGGTCTTCTCAACCCGGCCAGCGTATGCAACAAGGTTGTCTTTCCAACCCCGTTGCCGCCCAGCATACCCCAGTGCTCACCCGTCCTGATTTCCAGGTTGAAATCGCGGCAGATCTGTTTTTGCCCGGCACGCACGGTCAATCCTTCGACGTTTAAGCCGACCATCTTCCGGTAATCGCCAGTCCGGTTCGTATTGCGGCCCGTGGCGCTCATGGTCTTTGCCTTGCGGCGGTGGACTGCAGCAGCAGGAGAAAAACAGGCACGCCGATCAGTGCCGTCAGGACACCGACAGGCAATTGCCTGGGAGCCAGCAGCGTGCGTGCCAGCATATCGGCAAACACAAGCAGGATGCCTCCCGCAAACACGGAGGCCGGTAACAACAGGCGATTATCATTACCAATCAGCAACCTGACCCCATGGGGAACGATTAAACCTATAAAACCGATACTCCCTGCTTGTATGACTGCCGCCGCCGTCAATATTGATGCCAGAAAATAAGTGAATATACGCAGCCGGTTGACGGAAACACCCAGCGCCGCCGCCTGCAAATCACCGACTGCCAGTAAATTCAACGCGCGGGAGTAATTCATCGCCAGGATGACGGCCAGGAGTAATACCAGGAAATACCAGCCACCGGGCTGGCTGAAGCTCAGGTCGCCCATCAGCCAGAACAACATATTATGCAGCTTGGCAGCTGGACTGACGGCCAGGAGAAAACTGATCACCGCACCCCAGCCGGCCGCGATGACGACACCTGTCAGGAGCACTTTCAACGGGTTCCAGCCGGCGCCGGCACCGGTAAAGGTAAATACCATGAACATGGTCAGCAAGGCGCCAAGACAGGCGCCGGCAGTGAGCCAAACCCCGGCGAGCCCCATACTGATAGCCAACAGCGCAAACACCGAGGCGCCACCTGATATTCCCAGGATATAAGGTTCTGCCAGCGGGTTGCGCAGCAGTATCTGCATCAGCGCACCCGCCAGCGCCAGCATGCCGCCGACGACGAAGCCGGAACTGACCCTGGGCAGGCGAAGGTCCAGGATGATCTGCGAATTGATCCCCGGCGGCTGCCTTACAAGGATATCAACCACTTCCCGAAACGGTACCGACACGGAACCGCTGGCCAGCGAAACGAGTCCCGTGACCGCGGCGATGACGGACAAGGCGGTAAAAAGTAATACTATCTTATAGCGGGGGGTTGAATGCAGGTTGATATCGAGCAAAGCCATGGTTCGCTTGCTCAACCATTCACTTCTTTGCGCGCCGACGGCGCGCCTCTTTGGGGTCCACTATTAACGGCCGATAAATCTCGATTCGGTCACCGGCGCGCACTGGTTCATGCAATCCTCTTTTCCTGCTGAATATGCCCACTTCATTGCTGTCCAGGTCGATTTCCGGATACATTTCCAGGATGCCTGATTGTTCTATAGCCTGTCTCAGCGTCGCGTTGTTCGCGACTTTCTGTCTGATTACCTGTGCTCCGGTCCTGCCATAGACGATCTCTACATCGATAAACGACATAGCCGCGTCCTGGCTCAGCCCAGAAAACCAAAGATCTTTTGCAACAGGATCAGGATCACTCCTGCCGGCGCTACAAACCTGGTGCCAACCTTCCAGACCATATAGCCGTATTTGTTCAATTTCAACTCGTCATAAGAGGACGATCGCGACATAAACCAACCAGCAAACACGGCTACCAGCAACCCCCCTACAGGCAGCATGACATTGACTGACAGGTATTCAACCAGCTCAAAAAAAGTCATCCCGAACAACTTTGCATTTGACCACAGGTTTAAAGACAACAAGGATCCTATTCCTAATACCCAAGCGGTGAGGCCCGTATACATCGCTGCACGCACGCGGGTAAAACCTTTTCTTTCCACCAACCAGGCAGTAGCCGGTTCCAGCAATGATATAGCCGACGTCCAGGCGGCAAACATCAATAAAACAAAAAAAAGAAAGCCGATACCACGACCATACGGCATCTGCCCAAAGGCAATCGGTAATATTTTGAAGATAAGACCAGGCCCACCTTCTTCAGGTTGCAACCCATAAGTAAACACAATGGGAAATATCGCTATACCAGCCAGTAATGCAACGCCCGTATCAATAACCGCTATGGACACACTTGCCTTGGGAATAGACGTGTGCTGAGAAAGATAAGAACCGTAAGTCATCATAGCGCCCATACCCAGGCTTAAAGTAAAAAATGCATGGCCTAATGCAGAGAGAACGGTTGCATTATCGATTTGACTGAAATCGGGCTTGAACAGGTAGGACATTGCCGCGGAAAAGCCGGGAGTAGCCAAGGAATAACCAGCTAAAACCAATACCAGCAAAAACAACACTGGCATCAGGTAACGCACTGCTTGTTCCAAGCCGCTCTTCACCCCTCTTGATACGACTAACACCGTCATGGCTATAAAAATAGTGTGCCAGGCTAACATGCGTTCCGGGTCCGACACGAGCGTGGCAAACATTTCCTGTGTTTGTGCAACGCTGGACCGGGCAAAAACCCCTGATATCGACCGAAACACATAAGCCAGGGTCCAGCCTGCCACGATGCTGTAAAAGGTAAGAATCAGGAATCCCGCAGCTACTCCAAGCACGCCCAATAGTTGCCAATACCTGCCGCGCCGCTCTTCTTCAGCGAGGGCTTTCATGGTATTGATGGGACTCTGACGCCCACGCCGGCCCATCATTGTCTCCGCCATCAGGATGGGCAAGCCCACCAGGGCGATACAGACCAGGTAAACGACTACAAAAGCCCCACCGCCATTTTCAGCAGTCTCATAAGGAAACCGCCAGATATTTCCCAAGCCGACGGCAGAGCCGGTGGCCGCCAGGATAAACGCCCATCTCGATGACCATTGACCATGAACAGAAATACGATTATTTGCCATTTGAATCTCCTTTTTTCGGCGATTCTGCTGGAATTCCCCATCTTATACAAGCCCGCATTGGCAGGAACAATAATTTCAGCAGCAGAATTTAAGCAGAATTTCAGGACACCCATGAAATGATATACTGCAAGCAGGCATTACTCGTATGAATACCGGTGGCAAAGAAGAAGGCCAGAACTACGGATAACACGATCGCCCTGAATAAAAAGGCACGGTTTGAGTATTATATTGAAGACAAATTCGAGGCCGGTCTGGTGCTGCAGGGATGGGAGGTGAAAAGCCTGCGTGCCGGAAAAATACAGATCAAAGACAGCTATATCCTGTTGAAAGACAAGGAAGCATTCCTGTTCGGCGCCCTGATCACGCCGTTACCGACGGCTTCGACGCATATCAGACCCGACCCGCAACGCACCCGGAAATTATTACTGAACCGAACCGAGATAAACCGGCTGGCCGGCGCGGTGGAACGGCAGGGATATACCGCGGTCCCGCTGACGATGTACTGGAAAAATAGCCGGGCCAAGCTGGCAATCGGCGTGGCTAAAGGGAAGAAAACCCATGACAAACGTCAGACTGAAAGGGACCGGGACTGGCAACTGCAAAAACAGCGGCTGCTGAACAGGCAACGGGTAACAGGCAACAGGTAACAGTATCAGGTATCCCGGGTTCTGGTTCGGGCGGAAACAGTTGTTGGCTCTTCCCTGTTGCCGGTTGCCGGTTGCCTGGCTTTCCTGGCCCGGGGGTGGGCCTGGTCATAAACGCTTGCCAGGTGCTGGAAATCCAGGTTGGTGTAGATTTGCGTGGTGCTGATATCGGCGTGTCCCAGAAATTCCTGCACCGCCCTGAGATCGCCGCTGGATTCCAGCAGGTGCGTGGCAAATGAATGGCGCAACATGTGCGGATGCACGTGGGTATCCAGACCCTGTTTCAGCGCCCAGTGACGCAGGCGTTGCTGGATGGAACGGCCGCTGATCCGTTTGCCTCTGGCGCTGACGAACAAGGCAGTCTCTTCCAGCGCCGCCAACTGTGATCTTACCTTCAGCCAGGCGCTGACCGCGTCCAGCGCATATTTCCCCACCGGCACCTTACGTGTTTTGTTCCCTTTTCCCGTGACGGTGACCAGCCCGTCACGGGCGTCTACGCTGTACAGGTCCAGGCCGACACATTCCGCCAGCCGCAGTCCCGAAGAATACATCAACTCCAGGATAGCCCTGTCCCGGAGCGTCAATTTCTCGTCTCCCTTGAGCTCGACCAGCCGGGCAGACTGTTCCACGTCCAATGTTTTCGGCAATCTCTTTCCCACCTTGGGCGTAGTGATCCCTTCTGCAGGGTTCTGAGTCACCTCGCCCCTGGTTAACAGGTACTTGTAGAACGCCCTGATCGAGGACAGGTTGCGCCGCAAACTCCGCCCACCTATTCCTTGCCTGTGTCTTTGCGTGATATATCCCCGAATCTGGCGGCCGTCCAGATCCTGCCATTCGTTCACCTCGAGTTGCTTGCAGTAACCCAGAAAAAACGCGAGATCGCCGGCATAAGCCTTGCGCGTATGGCCTGAGAGATGGTGCAGGGTCCCCAGGAACGCATCGATCTTGGCGACTTCGGATTGTTGCATGCTAGCTGTTGGCTATCCAGGGTTTCAGGATAAAGCTGAGCACTTCACCCATATTCGCCAGCAACTCAACCCCCATGCCTTTCTGGAAGCGGCCCGGGTCCCGGCTGCCAATCGCCAGAACGCCACCCCAGTTG